>JBEDHZ010000108.1:2743-10080 GCA_041173845.1 Pseudomonadota bacterium | reverse complement strand
GTTGTACACTATCGCACCAAGCTTAATCAGGTGATTTCAAGCTAAAAATTATTTCTGTGTGAAAGAAATGTCAATTTCAACAATGAGGGAGCTGAACTTGTATAAACAAATTAAATTCATGCTGAAGGGGCTTTTGTGTGTTGCCATGTTGGCAGCTGCTCAAGGTGCTAATGCGCAGATTTCTAATGACACGATCAAAATTGGTTTCATTACTGATATGTCCGGTGTCTATGCTGACATTGATGGTCCAGCGGGTGCGGAGGCCATCAAGATGGCGATTGCTGAATTCGGCGGCATGCTGAATGGTAAAAAAATTGAATTTGTCTCGGCTGACCATCAAAACAAAGCCGATATCGCTGCGAGTAAAGCGCGTGAATGGTTTGATCAACAAGGTCTTGATATGTTGATCGGTGGTTCGAATTCAGCCACAGCTCTGGCGATGTCTAAAGTGGCTTTAGAAAAGAAAAAGCCATTCATTGCAATCGGTGCGGGTACCTCCCGACTAACGAATGAGGAATGCACTCCCTATACGATTCACTATGCCTACGATACGGTGTCTTTATCGCGTGGCACCAGTGGCGCATTGGTAAAGCAAGGTGAGAAGGATTGGTTCTTTTTGACGGCGGATTATGTGTTTGGTATTTCGCTCGAAAAAGATGCCTCGGATGTGATTAAGGCAAGTGGTGGTCGGGTCTTGGGTGCGGTACGTCATCCCCTAGCGACATCAGATTTTTCATCTTTCTTATTGCAAGCCCAAGCATCGAAAGCGCAAGTTCTTGGACTCGCTAATGCGGGTGGCGATACAGTGAATTCCATCAAGGCGGCAAACGAATTTGGTTTGACGAAAAAGATGAAGATGGCTGGTATGCTGGTTTTTGTTAGTGATATTCATTCCTTGGGTCTGAACGTGACGCAGGGTATGTATCTGACCGATGGTTGGTACTGGGATCAAAATGATGAGACCCGCGCCTGGTCTAAGAAATATATGGCAAAAATTAAGAAAGCTCCGTCGATGGTGCAGGCTGCAAATTATTCTGCAGCGACTTTTTATTTGAATGCCGTTAAAGCTATTGGTACAGATGATGGCGATAAGGTGATGGCAAAAATGAAGTCAACCAAAGTGAATGACTTTTTCGCCAAAAATGGTGTGGTGCGCCCGGATGGTCGTATGGTGCACGACATGTTCTTGATGCAGGTAAAAACACCCGCTGAATCAAAAGGCGAGTGGGATTACTACAAGCAAGTACAAGTGATTCCTGGTGAGCAGGCATTTGTAACTAAAGCCGAAACAAAGTGCGCGCTTTGGAAGTAAGCGTTACTTAATAAAAGAGCAGTCAAAAGAGCTGAGCGGATTGATGTCCACTCAGCTCTTTTTTTATTGTGTAGAGATGCAGTCGTTGCTAAAAGTACGTATCAAATCGGGTGCATCAAATTGTCATGCCACCATCGACGGAGTAGAGATTTCCAGTGCTGAAGGTGGAATCATCGGATGCCAGAAAAACGACGACGGGTGCAATTTCCTCTGCGGTAGCTAGTCGGCCCATCGGTTGGCGGGCGATGAATTGTTTACGTGCTTCCGTAGGATCGGCATAGGCATTAATACGATCTTGCAGCGATGGTGTATCCACCGTGCCTGGACAAACGGCATTGCAGCGTATGCCTTGCGTTACATAATCTGCAGCGACGGCTTTAGTCAGACCCACCACGGCTGCTTTAGTTGCGCCGTACACAAAGCGATTGGGTAGGCCGCGAATACTCGACGCAATGCTTGCCATGTTAATGATGCTGCCATTTTTTTTAGCGAGCATACCGGGCAGGATGGCTTGTATCATCCAAAATTGTGAACGCACATTTAAATCAAAGGCGAAATCCCAGTCCTCATCCGTCGCTTCTAGTACGGTGCCTGCATGGACGAAGCCTGCACAGTTGAATAAAACATCGATTGCAGGCATTTTTGCAGCAAGTGCTTTGATCGCTGCTTTATCCATAACATCCAATACATGAGTATGGATACTTGCATGGCCTTTGAATCGCTCGAGCAAGGTAGGGTTGATATCCGTGGCCCAGACGGTGGCGCCTTCAGCTACCATCGCCATCACACTGGCGTAACCTATACCTTGACCTGCGGCGGTCACTAGCGCAGTTTTTCCTTTGAGGCGCATTTATTTTTCCGTGAAAGTAAGAGAATCAAAAAAACTCAGGCCCGGTAAATATCGAATGAATTTCCGGGCCTGAGCGTCATACCTATCAAATGCTAATTGAGTTAGCTTTTATTACCGCCTGAAGTGGCATTCAGCAAATAGTTTTGCATGCGTGACTCTGCAACGGAGTACCACTGATTTTGTTGGGCTTGGAATTTCCTGTAGCTATCATAGATTTTTTTGAAATTCGCATTTTTTGTGGCTTCCGCATCCATGACTTCTTTGGCGGCTTTTAACGATGCATCCATCACAGTTTGTGGGAAAGCGCGAAGTTTCACGCCACGCTTTAACAAACGCGCGAGTGCTTGTGGATTATTCACGTCGTAAGTAGCTTGTACATGGACATGTGCTTCATAGGCAGCGGCTGTGACAGCTGCTTTATATTGTGCGGGCAGACTTTCCCAATGTTTGGTGCCCGTGATCACCGAAATATGTGAGCCCGTTTCCCACCAGCCCGGGGTGTAGTAGTAAGGCGCTACACGATCAAAGCCGAGTTTTTCATCATCGTAGGGGCCAACGAATTCAGCAGCGTCAATCGTGCCTTTTTCTAATGCAGGATAAATATCACCAGCAGCGATTTGTTGAGGAACGACACCTAATTTTTGAAGAATGCGACCTGCGAAACCGCCAACGCGCATTTTGAGACCGTTCAAATCTTCAACGCCTTTAATCTCTTTGCGGAACCAGCCACCCATCTGACAGCCCGTATTACCGCAAGGTAGACTGCTGCCAATACCATAAGTTTTTAAGAAGTCTTGATACAACTCGCGACCACCGCCTGCGTGGTACCACGCCATTTGTTGGCGTGAGCTGAGGCCAAACGGACCGCAGGTTTCAAAGGTAAATGCTGGGTCTTTACCAAAATAGAAATACAGTGCGGTGTGGCCCATTTCAACGGTGCCATTTTGGACGGCATCGAGCACTTGGAGTCCAGGTACTAGTTCACCGGCAGGAAAGGGGCGAATAGTAAATTTGCCGCCTGTGAGCTCGCCTACGCGCTTGGCAAAAAACTCAACGCCGCCAAACAGCGTGTCGAGTGATTTAGGAAAGCTGGACGCGAGACGCCAGTTGATGGTGGGCAGGTCTGCAGCCATTGCTGGTGCGGTGAGTGCCACTGCTGCTGCGCCGCTGGCGGCCTTGATAAATTTACGTCTTTCCATGCTTGTCTCCCTTATTTTTATGGTGGGGTGTGCTTCGTTATGAAGAATTTGCGCCAGAAATGGGTGTTCTATCGACACCTAGCTGGACGTCATACGGCGTATTTTAGTCGAGTAAGGTTTTTAGCACTGCAGAATCGTCGAGCTCATCATATCCACGTGCGAGCGTGGCCTTAAAAATTTCCAGCGCATGCTCAGCCATGGGCAAATGACTACCCGCCGATTCGGCCATGCTTAATCCGAGTGCGACGTCTTTTGTCAGGATGTAGGCATAGGCGTGCGGCGAATAATCATTGGCTAGTGCGCGCGGCAAACGATCATCCATCATCATTGACTGGCCACTGGAAGCACTCATCAAGGCGACGAGCTTGTTCGTGTCTAGCCCTAGTTTTTGACCGAGCGCCACTGCTTCAGAGGCCGCTATCAGGTTCATACCGGCCACCAGATTATTGACTAGTTTGTAGCGTGCGCCGTCACCCAGACGCGGCCCTAGCTTGAAAATACGATCCGACAGTGCTTCCAGTACGGATGAATTTTGCGCAATCACGTCGCTATCACCGGCCAGCATTAGGCTCATGGTGCCTGCTTGTGCGCGCACTGGGCCGCCTGATACCGGCGCATCCAGCACTGTGTAACCATGGGCTAGTAATTGTTTGCTGATGGCTTCGGTATCTTCCGGCGCAATGGTGGGTGTAAGTAGTATCGTTTTGCCATCTGCAGCGATACTCGTTACTCCTTCTTTATCAAACAAAACTTGATGTGCCTGAGCGGCGTTAACGACAGAAATGATGATGAATTCAACTTTGTCGGCGAGGGCTGCCGGGCTGTTTGCAACGTCTAAATTATTTGCTCTGGCTTTGGTTTCTACTTCAGTTCGTATGTCACGAATGACGACATGAAATCCTTTTTTTTGCAGATTCAGTGCCATGGCCATACCCATGGAACCTGCACCAATCACCCCGATATTTTTTTTCATTTTTATTATTTCCGGATAACGCTCGAACCACGAGCAGATTGCTGACGTAGGCGACCTGAGTCAATCCCTTGATCGCCCAGTCATAAGTATACGGGTTCTCGTCGCCTATTCAGTCGATTTGCACGGCATTCATGTCTATTGCCAATGTCTGCGTTCATGCTCATGCCGGTAGTGTCCATGGTGTCCGTATCCATAGTAAAAAGATGCTGCGGGTGCAGCATAAAAGGATGGGCCAACCATGCGCGGTGCATACATGGGTGGCGCATACAAAGGCGGTGCAGTGATTGAGGTGACAACCATGGGGCGAGTAATCACGGGTGTTGATGTAACGATGGTGTTGCCAGGCATTGGTGGTGCTGCGACTACGGATGGAGTGACTTGAACGGGCAGATACTGGCCAGGGTCGTTGGGAAGTTGAATGCTGTACTGCTTGCCGCCATATTCATAAACCACGTTGTAGGCAGTTATACGATTTTCATAGCTAATTTGGTTGGTACAACTAGTGACTTGGCGCGCGACAGGTGGTGGTGCGCCTTCAATGCTGTCACCAAAAATCGCACCACCAATCACGCCCGCGGCAGTGGCTAATGCGCGCCCTGAACCACCACCGATGTTGTTACCGATGGCGCCACCTGCAATGGCACCCATGACTGCGCCGGCTCCCGATTTAGGCGCAGTCGTGATGACTTGTGATTCGCTGCACACTTGTCTGGGAACGCTGACTTGGGTCACTACAGGGGTGCTTGATAGTACGCGTGCCATTTCTTGCGATTGCGCGATTGCGCTACCAGAAAATCCACTAAAAATAGCTAAGGTTAGGCTGGCTAGAGTAAGGGGTATGGATTGGATAGTCATGTGGCCTCCGGTGAAGTGTGGTTGGTTTTGCCACTCAAACATAGCGGAGGAGGTTATTTTTGAAATCACCGATTACATTTGGAAACAATGCAATGAATAGCTTTACAAGAAGTCCCTTAAGAACAGTGCTGTGGGTATGCCTGGGGTTTGACAGACGGAAGCTAGTTACTCAAAAATTTCAGGTTTTTTCTCGGCGACAGGTGAATTCGGACTATGCATATCTCCATGACATAATCCACCCCGCGTCGCTCGTGTCATTAGCCGACGACTATCGCGGTCAATCCCATTTTTTCCATCAGAGATAAACACATGAGCTCACAAAAACTTAAGCTTGGCTTCATCGGACTTGGCATCATGGGCGGCCCCATGGCGCATCACCTGCTCAAGGCAGGTCATCAATTGTTTACTCATACGCGCAGCAAGACTCCAGACTATCTTCAACAAGACGGAGCGGTTTTGTGTGCGAGTGCGACAGAGGTGGCACAACAGGCCGACATCGTATTTTTGATGTTGCCTGACACGCCTGATGTTGAGCTGGTTTTGTTTGGGGACAAGGGCGTCGTGCAAGGTTTATCCAAGGGTAAATCAGTCGTGGATATGAGTTCTATCTCACCGATTTCGACTAAGGATTTCGCGCAACGTATTGCGGCCATGGGATGTGACTATTTAGATGCTCCGGTCTCTGGCGGTGAAGTGGGCGCTAAGAATGCCGCGCTGACGATCATGGTGGGAGGAACGCCATCAGGTTTTGAGCGCATTCGGCCTTTGTTTGAGCTGATGGGTAAAAATATTACGCATGTGGGTAGCCATGGCGATGGTCAGACGGCCAAGGTGGCTAACCAAATTATCGTCGCGTTAAATATCGAGGCGGTGGCAGAAGCCTTGCTATTTGCCGCCCGCGCCGGTGCTGATCCGGCCAAGGTCAGGCAGGCGCTGATGGGTGGCTTTGCCTCCTCACGTATTCTTGAAGTTCATGGGGAGCGCATGATTAAGCGAACTTTTGACCCGGGCTTCCGCATCGAATTGCATCAAAAAGACCTGAATCTGGCCCTGTCGGCGGCGCGTAGCTTAGGCCTTTCGCTACCCAATACCGCCAGTGCTCAACAATTGTTTTCGTCGTGCGTTGCGCATGGTGGCAAGGGTTGGGATCACTCGGCCATGGTCAAGGCGCTCGAGGGAATGGCAAATTTCGAGATGGGTTAAGCGTCCGTCGAAGTCAGGCGGGTCGACACCCGCCCCCATTTGGCTTATATTTCCGAAAAGGAATTAGTTGGCTGCGCTCTAGTCGCAGCCAATTCTGTCGATAGATTTACTTATGTATTGCATTAAAGACTGAGTGCCATGGCTGAAGCCGAAAAAAAACCAGACGAAGCCGCTGCCGAAGGGGCTGAAGCCCCTGCTGGCGACCCGCCGGTTAAATGGAAAAAGGTTGTTGAAGAAGGTCATGCGGGTGCGCATGGCGGCGCGTGGAAAATTGCGCTTGCCGACATGATGACGGCGATGATGGCCTTCTTTTTGCTCATGTGGCTCTTGGGGTCAACCGACCAAGATTCGCGGCAAGGTATTGCAGAATATTTTCAGCCCTCGACCCGACGCGAGCCTGCTTTGGGTGAGGCTGCTGGCTCCAATGGCATGTTAGGCGGTGCTTCGGTCATTGATCCGGAGGGTATTCCCGGACCACCGACGCAAGCTCAACTGATCGAGCGCCCAACGCCTAAAACGGAGGCGGGACCCGGGGAAGATCAGGGTACATCCGAAAAGGATAATCCCAAGATTTCTAAGTATGGCGAGAATATCTCTGAGCAAATGAAACAGCAGATTGCTGAACAAGCCAAGCGCGAAAAACTCGACAAATTAGAACAAGACATCAAAGAAAATTTATCGAAAAATCCACAGTTATCTGATTTGCAGAATCAGGTGAATGTGATTCGTGAACGTGATGGTCTGCGTGTGGAGATTATCGATAAGGCGAACTTTTCGATGTTTGGAAGTGGTAACGCCAGCATGAGTCCGAAAGCTGCTTCTCTAATCAATGAAGTGGCGAAATCAGTGGCCAACATGCCGAATAAGCTGTCGGTAAAAGGTCATACCGATAGTTCGCCTTTCCCTGAGGGTAGTGAGCGCACTAATTGGTCATTATCCATAGAG
>JBEDHZ010000108.1:0-2738 GCA_041173845.1 Pseudomonadota bacterium | reverse complement strand
GTCCATAGAGCGAGCAGAAGCGACTCGTCGCATGCTAGAAAAAGCGGGTATGCCTTCATCGCGTTTCGAGCGAATTGAAGGGGTGGCAGACACTGCACCATTCAATGCGGCGGATCCAAATGATCCACGTAACCGTCGTATCAGTATCACGGTGTTGTATAACGATCCGCCTGCTGCAGCTCGCTAAGCCAAGGCGCTAAAACAAAACTCAAGTTCAGCTAGTCTTAACCACTCACGCTGAGAGTTTGTCAGGGAATTTTTTCGCCATCCAATAATAAATTCCTGCTCCTACGACTAAGCTGGTGGCAGCCACATTCAACGACCAAGAAAAACCAACAGCTGTTGATGGTGCGCGCGAAATCAGTAAGGCTGCGAGTGGAGGGCCACCGATTTGGCACAGCCCGAATGAGGCAGACAACAAGCCAATGATGGCGGAAGGTGCTTGAGGATGTAATCGCCTACCGACCTGCATCGCAAAAAAAGTGATCGCAGTAAAAGGTAAGCCGACCAAAATCGAGCCGATCGCAAAACCTAACAAGCTGGGTATCCAATTACTCAACGCAATCCCCACTGCTTGCATAACGTAACAACCCACTAATAGCCAACGTTGATCGATGCGGGTGGGTATGCGTGAGGCTATTAAAGCGCCAATAGCGACGCCCATACCGAGCATCGGCCAAAAGAGATCGGGCCATGCCGAGCCGGGCAGTGCGGTGCGCGCTATCACGGGTAAGAACGTCGCTGTAATGATGTAGCCAAAACCAGCGAATCCATATGCAATGGTTAACGCAGCTTTTTCTGTGACACTGCCACTATGGCTCATTGCTATTTGTCCACCCGAGGCCCGCGCTAATTCAGCATCGGGATGCGAATACGCGCGCCAGACAAGTGCAGTCATTAAGGTGGCGAGTAATCCAAAAGCTAACCAGCCAACGCGTGAGTGCCACTCTAGTTGCACCATCAAACTCGCCAGCAAACCACTCACGGCAATACCGACACCAGGTCCGGCATAAACGATGCCGCCGGCTGCAGGTGCGTGTAGTCGTGATAGGTGACCTAAGCACCAGCTCGAGGTAAACACAAATGCTACGGCAGTCACTACGCCTGCGAGAAAGCGCAACCAAGGCCACGCAGCAGGTACATCTATTGCCATCATTGCGGTGAGTAAGCAAGTGAGCGCAAGCCCACCGCGCACCATGGGTGGGCTAGGGAGTGGCGACCAACCGCGCTTGGACCATAGCGTTGGTTGCAGAGAGCACAGCAAGGCGCCCAATAGATAGCCAAAGTAATTGGCACTGGCTAACCAACTCGCACTCGCTAGATCAAGCACCTGATCGTGCAACATCATGGGCATCAGCGGCGTAAATGCAAAACGCCCAATGCCCATGGCCACTGCCAACGACAGGGTGCCCGTTAGTGCGAAAATCAGTGGTCGATTTTCGAGTGCTGTCGACGCTGGCGTTAGTGACTCAGTTTGATCCGCGATTTCAGAAAGGGGCATTGGTGGTACGCCTGCAGCTTCCGGTGATTAGCTCAAGCCGTTTCTCACCTTCGAGATCTATCCATTGTTTAAAGCTTCCATTAGTGCGATCGAGTGTGACGTGATCACCTAAAACAGCGAAGCCATATTTTTTAAACATCGCTGGGCGGGATATCTCGAGAATAGGTCCGGTGACTGTTAGTGTGCCTTTACGATTTTGCGAGATTGTGAATTCACCGGGATACCAGCCAGTTTTTTCATCGAAATCGAATTCTGCTGGCATGGTCATATTCTCTACGTCGAAAGGCTGTCCAAGGCCATTCGTCGGACGGCTAACTTCAACGTCGCAAATGACGGTTAACAAGCCTTTCTTTTGAAAACCTGTTTTGGGTTCTTCACCCCAGCGCAGTAGGCCTGTAGCGGTAAGTGCTCCCAGTACGACGGCAATGATCAGAAGCAGGATTAGGATTGCCTTAGACTTGGTCATGACACGTCTCCAGAGTTTTAATTCTTATGGCTAGTAAGGCGTTGTTGAACATGCTCTAGCAGGCCTTCACAGGCATCTTCAATCAGGTCAAGCACATGCTCGAAACCTGCATCGCCACCGTAATACGGATCAGGCACTACAGAGACCTGATGATTTTTACAAAATTCGGTTAATCGACGCAGTTTGCGTTGGTGTTCTGGGGGGCAATCCTGTTGGGCTAATGCCAGATTGTCCCAATCCATCGCTAACAATAAATCATGCTGCTCATAATCGCGCACGGTTATTTGTCGAGCTCTTAAGTCAGACAAATCATAACCCCGTTTTATGGCATGTTTTTGACTACGTAGATCGGGCTGGCTTCCGGGATGATAATTATGCGTGCCTGCCGAATCGATATGTATTTGCTGATCAAGACCACGCGCTTGCACTAAATCACGAAAGACACCGTGCGCTGTCGGGCTACGACAGATGTTGCCCATGCACAGAAACAGTAGGCTGAAGCTTGGTGTTGAACGAGTATTCTTCATCGGCACATTCAAGCAAGCTTTATATTTATTGTTCAGTTAAATCGTTGTACCAAACGCCCAGCCGATTAGGCTAGTGGCTGCCATGGCCGCCACACCCCAGAAGGCTACTCGTAAGCCGCCCTTGAGCATTGAAGCGCCGCCAACGCGCGAAGCCAAACTTCCTAGTATTACGAGACCTAACAGCGAGCTGACAGCGACGATTTGCTGCAATAACTGAGATGGAACAAGTGCTGCAACAATCAAG
>JBEDHZ010000107.1:0-7859 GCA_041173845.1 Pseudomonadota bacterium | reverse complement strand
TCATCATCGTTTAATATTGGCGTGTTTACATACGCGCTATTACTTTGCTTTGGAGCTTTTCATGACCCCTACCTCAACCGACTGCCCAAACATGCTGACTGATACAGAAAACGATTCGACCAATCCTGAATTCGCTAGCATTCTTTCGGAACGCCTTTCGCGACGCGACATGCTCAAGGGCTCATTCGGTGCGGCAGCAGCACTCTACATGGGTGGCAGCAGCCTGTTGTTATCGGCGACGGGTGAAACAAGAGCAGCAACGAGTGCATTGAAATTAAATTTTGCTGCCGTGCCTAAAACATTAGATGACAAAGTCACACTGGCTCAGGGTTATTCCTATCGAATCATTTCAAGTACAGGTGATCCTCTGGCAGAAGGCATACCTGCTTATTCAAACAATGGCAGCGAGCGTGCAGAAAGTTTTAATAAACGCATCGGTGATCATCACGACGGCATGCATTTTTTTGGCTTAGGAAAAAATGGACTATGGAGTCCTTTAGCTTCTGATCGTGGCCTGCTATGCGTAAACCATGAAAGCGTCACTGCCGGATTTCTTCATCCAACAGGCGCGACAATCGTTGATGAAAAACGTCCGAATGACAATGAAGTCTTAAAAGAAATGCTCGCTATAGGCATGTCGATCGCTGAAGTAAAAAAAGTCGGTCAAAGTTATACGCTGATACAAAACTCCCGCTTCAATCGACGCATCACATCGATGACCGATATGGAAATCACCGGTCCTGCGGCCCGTAGTCCGTTGATGATTACCAAGTATTCCGTTACAGGCACGCGTACACGCGGCACTATCGGCAATTGCGCAAATGGTCACACGCCCTGGGGAACCTATCTCACCTGCGAAGAAAATTGGGCTTTCTTTTTCCGTCGCCCAGCATCTGATGACAGCAAGCGTAGCGCGCGCGAAATCGCTTCGTTAAAACGCTATGGCGTGAAGGGAAACAGTTTGTCACTGTGGGCAACGGTACAACCTGATACTGCAGATAATCGTTTTGGTCGTTGGGATGCCAGTATTAACGGTACATCAAGCGACGGCAGTGATGACTACCGCAACGGGCCAAATACTTTTGGCTGGGTAGTCGAAATTGATCCATTCAATCCAGATTCAACACCCAAAAAACGTACAGCACTTGGTCGATTCGCCCATGAAGGTGCATGGCCTGGCTTGGTTATCGCAGGTCAGCCACTCGTTTGGTATATGGGTTGCGATTCGCGTCATGAATACATATATAAATATGTTTCGAATGCAGTTTGGGATCCCGCTGATGCCAAACGAGGTGCTGCCGCTGGTGATAAATATTTAAATGACGGCACGCTGTATGTCGCACGTTTTAATGCAGACGGAAGCGGCGACTGGCTGGAGCTAACCCATGGCCGCAACGGCCTAGACAGAGACAATAGCTATTACAGTTTTAGTGATCAAGCCGATGTGCTGATCAACGCGCGGCTTGCAGCTGATGCACGCGGCGCGACAAAAATGGATAGACCTGAGTGGGGTGCCGTTAATCCAAAAAATGGCGAAGTGTATATGACGCTTACCTACAATCCTTCACGCGCACTAGACAAGGTTGATGCAGCCAACCCACGTTTTTATAACGATCCTAAAAAAGGCGTGGCTCAAAAAGGGAATGCTAACGGACACATCATCCGCTGGGCTGAGCACGATGCTAAAGGTTCTGCAACGAAGTTTCAGTGGGATGTCTTTTTATTCGCAGCTCGATCAAGCGCCGATCCAGTCAATGTGAATATCTCCGGACTGACCGCCGATAATGATTTCTCCAGTCCCGATGGGCTCTGGTTTGCACGCAGCGGTTTGCTGTGGGTAGAAACCGATGATCATGCCTATACCGATGCAAGTAATTGCATGCTGCTCGCTGCGATTCCTGGAAAAGTAGGCGATGGGTCAACTAAGACCATCGTTAATACAGATAATGGACAACAGAGTACTGCCACCACTCACGTGGGTGCAGCGCCTGGGGAAGATCGCCTGCGACGTTTTTTAGTCGGCCCTGTTGATTGTGAAATCACCGGCTTGGCTGAGACTCCCGATGGTCGCGCATTATTTGTAAACATACAGCATCCGGGCGAAACCACCACAGGTAAAAATTTCAATATCGCTGATCCCTCTACCTATCTTAGCCACTGGCCACAAGGTGGTACGGCAAGACCACGCTCAAGCACCATTGTGATTACGCGCGATGATGGAGGCCCCATCGGAGCTGATCTCACCTGACATCGTTCGGTCACATAGCAAAGGGTTCAAAGCCAAAATTCGTTCTTTGTAACAGAATCGAAACCTGATTGTCATTTGCTTGCAGTATTGCATCGTTACTCTTGCGGCATGAAAACAAGAAGGAGCGACGATGCGCATGATGAACGTCGGGGCTGACTCCAGTACGAGCTTCCCCAAACTCAGCCTCAGTCTAGCTAGCACTCATGAAGACGTGAGAGAGGTGCAACGTCTTCGCTACAAAGTCTTTGTTGAGGCGATGGGTCTTGAAACACTAAAGAACCATGAAGGCATAGAACGCGATGAGTTTGACGACGTCTGTGACCATCTCATCGTCCGCGACACTCGCACTCTAGAAGTTGTTGGTACCTACCGCGTACTATCTCCCCGCGTACTTTCTCAGACCGGTGGTTTCTACTCCGAACAAGAATTTGATCTATCACGATTAGCCAATCTGCGTCCACGCATCATGGAAGCAGGACGTGCTTGCATTCATCCCGACTACCGCAGTGGTGGAGTCATCATGATGTTGTGGGCCGGACTTGCTGCGTGTATGCAGCGCGAACAAGCCGAGTATTTAATTGGTTGCGCTAGCGTTAGCCTGGCCGACGGTGGTCACACTATCAATGCGCTGTATCGCAAACTCGCAGCAGATCATCTGTCACCGCCTGAGTATCGCGTTAGTCCGCGTCTGCCCTTCCCTTTGCATGATGATCCGTTACCTGAAGGATTGCAGGTACCCGCACTGATCAAAGGCTATCTGCGCAGCGGTGCTTGGATTTGTGGTGAGCCTGCATGGGATCCTGATTTCCATAGTGCAGATTTATTCATGATGTTGCCACTTTCGCGTCTCGATAGCCGCTACGCAAGACACTACTTAAAAGAAGCGGAGCCGGCATGAATGCCCCCGATAACAGACATTTCGACAATATCTCTAAATCCCTCCTCAAAAAACCTAAACCACTGCGTTTCCGAACCATCTGGATTTCTGATGTTCACCTCGGAACCAGTGGCTGCCAAGCAAAGCGTCTGCTGGAATTCCTCAAAGCGACTGAATCCGACAAGCTGTACTTAGTTGGCGACATCGTCGACGGCTGGCAGCTCAAGCGTCGCTGGTACTGGCATCAAACTCACAATGACGTAGTGCAGTTGGTTATGAAAAAAGCCAAGAAAGGTACGAAAGTTATTTTTGTACCCGGTAATCATGACGAAGTGGTTCGACAATTCATTGGTTTGAATTTCGGCGGCATAAAAATTCGTGATGAACATGTGCATACCACAGCGAATGGCAAACGGATGCTAGTGCTTCACGGAGATCGGTTTGATGGTGTGATTGCCTGCGCCAAATGGTTAGCCTACGTGGGAGATTCGCTATACACGATGATTTTGAAATTCAATCAAATCTTTAACGTATGGCGCGCACGCGTTGGCTTACCTTACTGGTCGCTATCGCAATATCTAAAATTAAAAGTCAAAAATGCAGTGAGCTACATTACTTCATTTGAAGATGCGCTAGCTGCAGAGGCTCGCAAGCAGAATTTGGATGGTGTTATCTGTGGCCACATACACAAAGCAGAAATTCGTGAGATCGACGGCATTCTGTATTGCAACGATGGCGATTGGGTAGAAAGTCTCACCGCATTAGTAGAAGATGAAGTCGGTGAACTTCATTTGGTTGATTGGCATGAAATTATGTTGCGCTGGGAGCAGCGTCAATTTGCCAAAAAAGAGACCGTCCTCAATACCGCGACTGCCTGATAGTGTTTACTGCCCTCGAGCCAGCGATCTCAGAAGATTTAGAGGGCATGAATTTATCAAAGCCGTCTGCTAAAAATATTGCTCTCGCGGCTAACAAGCGCTTACTCGTCATCTCCGTTTCTGCCGGTAGTGGACACATACGCGCAGCGCAAGGAATCGAAGCTCACGCTCACATTCTTTTTCCCGAATGGACTGTGCACCATCGGGATCTGATGCAGCTGGTTCCTGCCTACTTCAGAAAAATTTATACCGACCTGTATCTAAAACTTGCTGGTGGATTACCCGAAGCATGGGGTTGGTTGTACCGAAAAACTGATCATGAACCCACAGGTAGCTTAACTGAACGTTGTCGTCGCAGCTTACAACGCCTGTCTGCACAAAAACTTTTCTCAGAGATCGCTGATTACAAGCCCGATGCTATCGTTTGTACTCACTTCCTACCTGCTGAACTACTCGCAGATGCTGTTTTACAAAAACGACTAGATTGTCCGGTATGGGTCATGGTGACTGATTTCGATCTTCATCAGATGTGGGTACATGAAGGCATTGCAGGTTATTTCGTCGCTAACGAAGAAATCTCATTTCGTTTAGAAAGTAGTGGCATCCCAAAATCAAAGATCGTCGTTACAGGGATTCCTGTGATGCCTGAATTTGTAAATCGACCTGAACGCGACGAATGCGCTGCCAAGGTTGGTTTAAATCCTGCGCATAAAACGCTGCTCATCATGGGCGGTGGCGCTGGATTAGGTATCAACTGTCATTTGGTTAATTCTTTATTGAGTTTGCAATCGGATGTACAAATTATCGTCATGGCAGGAAAAAACAAATCCCTCTTGGATGAATTGCTGAAATTATCCGAACAGTGGCCAGGTCGACTCGTCGCCGTGGGTTTTACCAACAAAGTACCTGAGCTCATGGCGTGTGCAGATTTGGTAATCACTAAACCAGGCGGTTTGAGTACATCGGAGTGTTTGGTAATGGGTCTGCCTATGGTGTTAATCAACCCTATTCCTGGCCAAGAAGAACGTAATGCCAGCTATCTTTTGCAAGAGGGTGTTGCTCAACGTGCCGATGATGTAGCTACCCTGTTGTATCGCTTAACTCAGTTATTAGCTAAACCCGAAAAACTTGAAAGTATGAAGAGACAAGCTTCTGCACTTGGCCGATCTGGAGCTGCTAGCACTTTACTTAACCACATTGAAAAAAATCTGGCGGGCCATAACGTATGACAAATGCAAACTTGATGTCCATGGCGTTCACTGTACTGAGTGTTTTAATCCTCGGATTTTTCTTCGCAAAATTAGAAATTGCGATTGAGGGTGACGCAGGTTGGGCAGAGAATCTTCCTACCTGGCGTATCGAGGGTCATTGGCTGCTCGATATATTTTGGGGTGGTAGGGTGATGACGGGATATCACGCTTGGGCTTTTTCTATCATCGCTTTGTTTTTTCATTTCCCACTGGTGTTTAATGCTGATTATTCATGGCAAGCAGAAATACGTGCGTTAGCGAGCATCATGCTTTTTTGGGTCAGCGAAGATTTTTTGTGGTTTGTGCTTAACCCCGCGTTTGGAATTAAGCGCTTCGAAAAAACGCATGCTAACTGGCATAAAAATTGGGTGGCAGGTGCACCGATTGAATATTGGATATTTACGCCGCTGGGATTTTGGCTAATGGTTCTATCTTATGCAGCAAGCAAATAAAAACAATACACGTTCAGTCAAAGAAAAATTCTGGACTAAGTACTGCTTTAAGAAATACCTCATTACCTTCGTCACGCAGACGATGTGAGATCCACCAGGCATTAGATTTTTTTACAGTCCAATCTTGCTCCGCGCCGGTCAGTAATAAAGAAGCCACCTCACCGAGCCAGGGCTGATGTCCTACGACCATTACGGGAGTTTTTGAATCAGGCCAACCCACGGCATTGATTACATCAGCCGCGCTTGCCATAGGGCCAATCTCTGGAATAATTTTATATTTACGACCTAATGCATCGACAGTCTGAATCGTTCTCGATGTCGGGCTACATAAGATTTTGCAACCGCTAGGTAAAGTACGGTCTAACCAAGCACCCATGCGCTGAGCTTGCTTGCGTCCCTGTTGTGTCAGTTCGCGGCCCTCATCGGGTTCACCCGCTTCGGCTTGCGCATGACGCCAGAGAATCAAATCCATTTATCCACCCAAAGTATGCATGAGATGATGTTGTACGCGGAATTCTGTCTGCTCTGTACGAGCTTTACGTCGATGATACACCCCAGCCGAGTCTAGCTCCCACGAATTTTGATTGTCTTTCAGGTAAGGCAGTAGGCCTTCTTGCAATACACGTTTTTTAAGTTGTGGATCAAGTACCGGAAAAGCAATCTCTATGCGTCTGAAAAGATTGCGGTTCATCCAGTCTGCACTCGATAAATACACATCATTTGCGCCATCATTAAGGAAGTTGAAAATACGGCTGTGCTCCAAAAATCTTCCAACGATGGATCTAACACGAATGTTCTCAGACATTCCAAGAACTCCCGGGCGGAGAGAACACGCTCCTCTGACAATGAGTTCGATCTTTACACCCGCCTGGGATGCCTCGTACAGGGCCTCAATGATGGATTCATCGACTAGCGAATTCATTTTTGCCGTGATTTGCCCCACACCACCTTGCTTGGCAATTTGTGTCTCGTTGCGTATCGCCTTAACTAATTCACGCTGTAATTCAAACGGTGCTACCCACAAGTGCTGCAGTTTTCTTGGCTTAGCCAAACTAGTCAGACTAATGAAAACTTCATTCACATCTTTAGCCAGTGCAGCATTTGCTGTAAGCAAACCAAAATCTGTATAAAACTTAGTTGTGGTGGGATGGTAGTTACCTGTTCCCATATGTGCATAAAAACGTAGCTTGCCGGATTCGCGACGTATCACTAGCGCCATCTTGGCGTGCGTCTTCAAACCTACTACGCCATATACGACTTGAGCGCCCGCCTGCTCTAGACGATCGGCCCAATTGATATTAGCTTCTTCGTCAAAGCGCGCCATTAATTCCACAACAACGGTAACTTCTTTTCCGTTGTGTGCGGCCATGATTAAGGCTTCCATCAATTCAGAATTCATACCGGTGCGGTAAATAGTCTGCTTAATGGCGACAACCTGTGGATCGTACGCAGCCGTCCGTATAAAATCTATAACAGGCTGAAATGACTGAAATGGGTGATGTAAAAGAATATCTTTATTTGCGATCGCACCAAATAAGTCACCATCAACTAATGAAACAGAAAGCTTGGGAGCAAATGGAGCAAAACGCGTCGACTAGTTCATTGAGTCGCACCATATTCACCGGCCCATTCACGCGATATAAAAAATCGGGCGCTATGTTGAATTGATTCAGCAAAAAATTAGATAGATTAGCTGGGCAGTTTTCTGCCACCTCAAGACGTACAGCAAAACCAAAATGCCGTGTTTGAAGCTCGCCTTTCAATGCTTGACGTAAGTTTTTAACCTCTTCCTCATCCACCCACAAATCACTATCACGCGTTACTCGAAATTGTGAGTAACTTTTAACATCTCGACCCGGAAAAAGATCTTCAATGTGGGCATGAATAACTGAAGAAAGAAGACAAAATGTCTGACCTTCTCCTGCGATTTTTTCAGGTAACTTAATAATTCGCGGAAGCACACGCGGGGCCTTGATCACCGCTATCGATGTACCGCGTCCGTAGGCATCTTTACCGTCAAGTTCAACGATAAAATTAAGACTTTTATTGACGATTTGCGGAAACGGATGCGATGGATCAAGGACAATTGGCGTAAGGATAGGTCTGACTTCACGTTCAAAATACTCTTTAACCCACGCCCGCTGCTCTTCGGTT
>JBEDHZ010000106.1:0-7478 GCA_041173845.1 Pseudomonadota bacterium | reverse complement strand
AAACGGTGACAAGCTGATAGATATCGTGATTCGTCAGCCCGTAGAAGAACGCGCCACGATTACAGCGCTGAGTAACGCAAGTGTGCCGACGGCCAGCGGAAGGCCAGTGCCGCTTTCACAATTGGCGACACCGCGTTTTGTGTGGGAGCCGGGTGTGATTTGGCGCGAAGGGCGGGAATGGGCGATCACGGTCCAGTCTGATGTGGTCGACGGTATCCAGGGGCCGACGGTGTCAGGGCAGGTAGATCCTTTGCTGGAACCGCTGCGAGCCAAATTGCCACCGGGTTACAAGATCAAATTAGCGGGTGCGGCTGCTGATAGCGGTAAGGCGCAAGATTCAATTGCGGCCAATGTCCCGCTGGTGATTTTTATTGTCTTCACATTGTTGATGCTTCAGCTGCATAGTTTTTGGCGTTCACTCATGGTGTTCCTCACGGGGCCATTGGGAGTCGCCGGTGCTGCGCTGGCTTTGTTGATCTTGCAGCGGCCATTTGGTTTTGTGGCACAACTAGGTGTGATTGCGCTGTTTGGGATGATTATTCGAAATTCGGTGATCTTGGTCGATCAGATTGAACAAGATATTGCCGCCGGTATTTCGGCCTGGGATGCAATTGTTGGCTCGGCGGTGCGGCGTTGTCGTCCTATTCTGCTGACAGCCGCCACCGCTGTGCTGGCGATGATTCCCTTGTCACGCTCTGTGTTCTGGGGCCCGATGGCCGTTGCGATCATGGGCGGGCTGATAGTTGCCACATTACTGACGCTGTTATTCTTGCCAGCTCTGTACGCAGCCTGGTTCCGAGTCAAGCGTCCAACAGCGCTATAGGCGAAAAACGGAGCGTCCACCCTGAATTTCCAGTAGAATTCAGGGTTTGAGTCACCGCCAGCAGCTTGGCAACGTAGGGCGACCGCTCTTGACGCATGGTCGCCCTTTGCTTTTGTCGACGCTGGCGCGAATTACTTCAAATTCTGTGATTCCCTTTGCCGCGAGGATGGCGAAATTGGTAGACGCACCAGGTTTAGGTCCTGACGCCAGCAATGGTGTGGGGGTTCGAGTCCCCCTCCTCGCACCACAGAACTGTTTAACTTTTTTGGATGAAGCACATGGCAACTGAAGTCGAAACCCTGGAAAAACTCGAACGTCGCGTGACGCTGACCGTCGCTTTGGCCGAGATTAATTCGGAAGTAGAAAAACGCCTGAAGGTACGTGCCCGTACCGCTAAGGCACCAGGCTTTAGACCCGGCAAAGTCCCCATGAAAATGGTGGCAGCCCAGTACGGCCCTATGGTTGAAAATGAAGTCATGAACGATAAAGTCGGTCTGGCTTTTGTTCAGGCCACTTCAGCCAACAATCTTCGTGTGGCTGGCTATCCTCGCATCGAAGCAAAGCCCGGTGAAGCCGTTGAAGGATCCTTGGTTTTTCAAGCGACCTTTGAGGTGTATCCCGAGTTGAAGATAGGCGACCTTTCTGCCATTGAAATTGAGCAAAGTCGCTCGGACATTACCGATGCTGAAATCGACAAGACTCTCGAAATTTTGCGTAAGCAGCGCGTGCACTATCACACCAAAGGTGCGCATGACGCGCATGGCGATGGTGGCCCTGATACCTCAGCTCAAAATGGCGACCGAGTCACGATTGATTTCGTAGGCAAACTTGATGGCGTTGAATTTGCCGGCGGCAAAGCAGATGACTTCCCGTTTGTTATCGGTGAAGGTCGTATGCTGGCTGACTTTGAAAAAGCAACCATTGGCCTGAAGAAGGGCGAATCGCGTACCTTCCCGATGGCATTTCCTGAGGATTATCACGCCAAGGATTTGGCGGGTAAAAATGTCGAATTCTCGATCACGGTTAAAAACGTTGAATGGGCTCACATGCCTGAAGTCGATGCTGACTTTGCTCGCTCGTTGGGTATCCCAGACGGCGATTTGCAAAAAATGCGTGACGACGTTAGAGCCAATCTCGAGCGTGAGGTGGGTAACCGTATTAAATCGCGCACTAAAACCAGCGTATTAGACGCGTTGGTCAAAGTCGCTGAACTGGATGTTCCTAAGGCGTTGTTGGAGCAAGAGTCTGAGCGTTTGGCTAGTATGACGCGTGAAGACATGAAACAGCGTGGAATGAATGTCAACGACATGCCTTTCCCGGCTGATCTGTTCACTCAACAAGCCGATCGTCGTGTGCGTATAGGATTGATTTTGTCTGAGTTGGTTAAAGCGAATTCTTTGCAGGCGACTGCTGAGCAAATTAAAGCCTTCATTGAAGATTTTGCTAAAGCTTACGAAGATCCGCAGCAAGTGCTGAAGTATTACTACAGCGATCGCAATCGTTTGGCAGATGTCGAAGCGATGGTGGTTGAAGAAAATGTAGTGAAATTCGTGCTTGAAAAGGCGAAAGTTAAAGAAGTGACGGTTGCTTTTGATGAGTTAATGAATAGCCAGAATGAAGGCTAATCACTGATTGTTGATTAAGCGATTAGTCTGAACTTACTAGAGACTGATTTTTTGTTTTTTGGTTTGCCGAGGATCGCTATTTAAAGATCCAACGCTTTACAGTTTTCATGGGAAATCAAATGACCGATAGCATCCACCGTAAATCTGCGATCGACACCGACATGCTCGGTATGGTTCCAGTCGTTATTGAGCAGAGTGGTCGTGGCGAGCGCGCCTACGACATTTATTCGCGTCTGCTGAAAGAGCGAGTGATTTTCTTGGTGGGGCCGGTTAACGATCACACAGCAAATCTTGTAGTGGCTCAGTTGCTTTTCCTGGAAAGCGAAAACCCAGAAAAAGATATTTCCCTCTACATCAATTCACCAGGTGGCTCGGTATCAGCCGGACTGGCGATCTACGACACGATGCAATTCATTAAGCCTGACGTATCAACGCTATGCACAGGTTTAGCGGCTTCGATGGGTGCGTTTCTGTTGGCAGCAGGTGCCAAGGGTAAGCGTTTCTCGCTCCCGAATTCTCGCATCATGATTCATCAACCCTTAGGCGGGGCGAGTGGCCAGGCATCCGATATCGAAATTCAGGCGCGTGAAATTCTTTATTTGCGCGAACGACTCAACAACATCTTGGCTGAAAAAACTGGTCAGAACATGGATCAGATTGGCCGTGACACCGATCGCGATAATTTCATGTCCGCCGAGCAGGCCGTCGAGTACGGCATGATCGACAAGGTCTTAACCCACCGAGCCGAGTAGCATTTTTGATAATTATCGTTCTGCTAGCGGGCTAACGCATCCCGAATTAGGCCTGCCTGCGTGACGAATTACGAATTCGCAGGTAAGATCGTCTCAAATCCATCCATTTTGCGTGCACATGTCCGATAAAAAGTCTTCCGGCGGCGAAAAATTACTTTATTGCTCATTTTGCGGTAAGAGCCAGCACGAGGTTAAAAAGCTAATAGCTGGCCCCTCGGTTTTCATTTGCGATGAATGTATTGATCTGTGTAATGACATCATTCGCGATGAGGCTTCCACCGTTGAAACAGTAGGTAGCCCCAAATCTGATCTTCCTACCCCACAAGAAATTCTAGACATGTTGGGTCAGTACGTCATTGGTCAAGATACGGCCAAGCGCACTCTCTCTGTCGCTGTCTACAATCACTACAAGCGCTTACGTCATCTCGGTAAAAAAGATGAAGTTGAACTAGCCAAGAGCAATATTCTTTTGGTTGGTCCAACAGGTTCGGGTAAGACACTGTTAGCGCAGACACTCGCACGTATGTTGAACGTGCCTTTCGTTATTGCCGATGCGACCACGCTGACTGAAGCAGGTTATGTTGGTGAGGACGTTGAAAACATTATTCAGAAACTGCTTCAAAACTGTAATTATGAAGTAGAGAAGGCGCAGAAAGGTATCGTCTATATCGATGAGATAGATAAGATATCGCGCAAATCAGATAACCCGTCGATCACTCGCGATGTCTCTGGTGAGGGCGTGCAGCAAGCCTTGTTGAAACTGATCGAAGGAACGATGGCCTCGGTTCCTCCACAAGGTGGACGTAAGCATCCAAATCAAGATTTTGTACAGATAGACACCACAAATATTTTATTCATATGCGGTGGTGCGTTTGATGGTCTGGCAAAAATTGTGTCGAACCGCTCTGAGAAAAGTGGCATAGGTTTTTCAGCAGAGGTTAAGACGCAGGCAGAACGCAGCGCAAGTGAAGTGATGCAAGACGCTGAACCTGAAGATTTGATTAAGTTTGGTTTGATTCCTGAGTTGGTTGGACGTTTGCCGGTGGTAGCCACCTTGTCTGAGTTGACCGAGGACGCCTTAATCCAAATTTTGCTTGAGCCAAAGAACGCATTGATTAAGCAGTATTCCAAGTTGCTTGAGATGGAAGGTGCCGAACTTGAAGTCAGACCCGGCGCACTGCATGCAATCGCGAAAAAAGCGCTCAAGCGTAAGACAGGTGCCCGTGGTTTACGGTCTATTGTTGAACATGCGCTGTTGGACGTGATGTTTGAGTTGCCGAATGAGCAAAACGTTGCCAAGGTAGTTGTGGATGAAAACACCATCAACAATGGTGCTAAGCCGCTGCTTATTTATCATGAACCGCAAAAAGTATCGGGCGCAAAGTAGGTCGAAGAAGAAAAATGCTTAAAATTTCGCAAAAAATGCGATTAAATCGCCTTTTATTGGCGGTTTTTTGAACAAAAGCATTACAATCGACTCAATAGCACTGTGTCCCGGCTTCAAAGCAAAAGCCACCCGAGTTAACTCGTGAGTGGCTTTTTTATTAAGTTTGTTTTGCGCAGGCTAGTTTAAATGGCTGAATTGCGTAATTAGTGATCGATATCGACGTATTTAGGTTTGAATTGTCATTAATAGATAAAACAGTAGCTGCAATATGGTTTGTTAATAATAGGGCTTGTGATTGGCTGATTCGTGCCAACATAGCTTGAAGGTTTGTTCAAAAGGCTTGCAATGACCATAACTTCACATTTTTCCGAACCCACCCAACTTCCATTGTTGCCTTTGCGCGATGTGGTGGTGTTCCCACACATGGTGATACCGCTGTTTGTTGGTCGCCCCAAGTCCATCAAGGCGCTCGAAGCTGCCATGGAACAAGGTAAGAGCATCATGCTGGCAGCTCAGAAAGCCGCCGCCAAGGATGAGCCTTCTGCCGATGATATTTACGAAATTGGTTGCATAGCCAATATTCTACAAATGCTGAAACTTCCCGACGGTACTGTTAAGGTTCTCGTTGAAGGTGCACAGCGGGCACGGATTCACAGCATCAGCGAAGTTGAAACACACTTTGTCGCTGATCTTTCCCCGGTAGAGTCAGAAGCTGGCGATGAATCTGAGGTCGAAGCGATGCGTCGCGCGATCGTTCAGCAATTTGATCAGTACGTAAAACTTAACAAAAAAATTCCTCCGGAAATCTTGACCTCGCTAGCTGGTATTGATGATGCTGGTCGCTTGGCCGATACGATTGCGGCTCACTTGCCTTTGAAGCTAGAGCAAAAACAAGTGATCCTGGAAATTTTTAATGTCGCCAAACGTCATGAGCATTTGTTGGGCCAACTCGAAGCAGAGCTAGATATTCTGCAAGTTGAGAAACGTATTCGTGGACGTGTTAAGCGTCAGATGGAAAAATCTCAGCGCGAGTATTACCTCAACGAGCAAGTGAAAGCCATTCAGAAAGAATTAGGCGAAGGCGAAGAGGGCGCTGATCTCGAAGAGCTGGATAAGAAAATTATCGCAGCTAAGATGCCGAAAGAGGCCAGAGAAAAAGCACAGAGCGAACTTAAAAAGTTAAAGCTCATGTCGCCCATGTCCGCAGAAGCTACCGTTGTACGTAATTACATCGATGTGCTGATCGGTTTGCCATGGAAGAAAAAATCCAAAGTGAATCACGATCTGACCCATGCTGAAAAAGTGCTGGAAGATGATCACTATGGCCTTGAGAAAATTAAAGAACGCATACTTGAGTATCTTGCTGTTCAGCAGCGCGTAGAAAAAGTAAAGGCACCTATCCTTTGTTTCGTTGGTCCTCCGGGTGTGGGTAAAACCTCGTTGGGGCAATCGATTGCGCGCGCGACCAATCGTAAATTTGTGCGCATGGCATTGGGCGGTGTGCGCGATGAAGCCGAGATTCGTGGTCATCGCCGAACATACATTGGTTCTATGCCGGGCAAGATATTGCAAAGTTTGACCAAGTCGACGGTGCGTAATCCATTGTTCTTGTTGGATGAGATAGACAAGCTCGGACAAGATTTCCGTGGTGATCCAGCATCTGCTTTACTAGAGGTGCTTGATCCTGAACAGAATCACACGTTTGCTGATCATTATGTTGAGGTTGACTTTGATCTGTCCGACGTGATGTTTGTGGCGACCGCAAACTCGTTAAATATCCCTCCGGCCCTATTGGATCGTATGGAAGTGATTCGTTTGTCGGGTTACACCGAAGATGAAAAAACTAATATCTCGCAACGTTATTTGATTCCAAAGCAGATCAAAAACAATGGTCTGAAAGATAGCGAGATTAGTATTGCTGAGTCAGCAGTTCGTGACATCATTCGCTATTACACCCGTGAAGCCGGTGTACGTTCATTAGAGCGGGAAATCTCTAAGATTTGTCGTAAGGTCGTGAAGATGCTTCTGCTGAAGAAGCAAGATTCCAAAGTCACGATCAACGCAAAAAATCTTGGAAAGTTTTTGGGTGTTCAGCGCTACGATTTTGGTGTGGCTGACAAAGACAATCAGATTGGTCAAGTCGTTGGCTTGGCATGGACTGAAGTCGGTGGCGACCTACTCACTATCGAGTCGATGACCATGCCAGGAAAAGGCAACGTGATTCGCACCGGTACTTTGGGTGATGTGATGAAGGAATCCATCGAAGCTGCTCGTACGGTGGTTCGCAGCCGCGCTAGAGTGCTAGGTGTGAAGAGTGATGTGTTCGATAAAACTGACATCCATATTCACGTACCCGAAGGTGCTACGCCCAAAGATGGTCCATCTGCAGGTATTGCAATGACAACGGCGATGGTGTCGGTGTTTACCGGAATTCCAGTTAGAGCAGATGTTGCTATGACAGGTGAGATCACACTGCGCGGTGAAGTGTTGCCTATCGGTGGGTTGAAAGAAAAATTACTGGCTGCACTACGTGGCGGTATCAAGACTGTTTTGATACCTGAACAAAATGTAAAAGACCTCGCAGACATTCCTGAGAATGTAAAAAATCGTCTTGAAATTGTTCCTGTTCGATGGATAGATAAGGTGCTTGAAATTGCTCTTGAGCGTCATCCTGTTCCATTGACTGAAGAGGAAGCTGCACCTTCAGCCGCCGTTAAAGCAGCTGATGGCACAACGGATCCAGCGGTTGTCAAGCACTAAGTGAAATTGATTCAAAAGAAGAAGCGCTCTTCGGAGCGCTTTTTTGATGCAAATTATTTATGCATAAAATTGAATTATGACAGCGGTGTAAGCAGTATCTTTTGTTAAAAGCGTTCTTTTCGAATCAAGAG
>JBEDHZ010000105.1:0-8702 GCA_041173845.1 Pseudomonadota bacterium | reverse complement strand
ACGCCACTTCGATCTCGCCGGCCTGGGCACGTGCTCTCAGGTCTGCAATCTCTTGTTTTGCCTTCTCAAATGCCACGTCGTCTCGTTTTTTTTAAGCTCTGCAAATTCGCCACATTTACACTTTTAACATGATGTGTAGAGTTAAAAGTTATGAGGCTTTCACCTATACTTTGCTCACAGCAAAGTGTAAGTACATGCGGAGAGACTATTATGAAAAAACTATTTGTTAGCAGCGCCATCGTTTTGGCCAGTTTTGCAGCGCATGCCGAAGGCGACTACAAGCCTTTTGTCATGTTCGACGTGAATTCCGAGAAAGATGAAAAGCACAGTGATATCGTGCGAGACTACATTGGCGCCAACGTGACTGTAGGTGTTAAGGCTCCCAACAAAATTGAATATTCCATCAAAGCGGGCGTCAGCCAAAAAGATAAAGAAGGCGTTCAGACCATCAGCGATAACATCGAGCTGAAGATTAAAAAGTCGTATGCATTGACTGACACTATCAGTCCCTATGCTGCGATTCGTTTAGGTGAAAAAATTCGCTCCAACGGCAACCATTTCACACACTACTCTATTGATGGTGGCGTGAAATTTCAGTTGATGGACAACCTTGCTTTTGATACAGGCCTGCGTTATCGCAATGCCTTAAACAATGAAAAATTTCAAAAGGCCTATGGACGTACTCCTGATTACGATGCGACATTAGAAAAGTCGTATACCTACGAGAGTGTGCGTCTGCATGGCATGTTGCTGTTTGACCTGGACAAGAGCAACACCATTGGTTTGCGCTACAGCCAGTCAAAAGCGAATGACTACGAAGAAGAAAGAAAGAGCTGGCGCCTTCACTATCAGCACAATTACTGATCACTGCGCTGAAATTACCTAATTTACCTGCATCACCTTGAAGCCCGCGATAACCTCGCGGGCTTTTTTTATTTGGCAATGCTAAATTAGGCATTCAACAGACAAAGCGTGAAGGGTTTGCGTCGTCTCATCACTTATCAATTAAGCAAACGGCGTCCTGCAATCGCTGAATTAAGTGCTCTTCTGCAGGCCTTTTTGTTTTCTGACATAATTCTTTCTAATTCCTGACAGTTAACTGACGAGCGGTCCACGATTATGCTGATCACTATCAAAAATACTCAATTAGCAATTAATAAAGTGCTTCCGCAATGGAGCAAGCAAACCCCGTGGAAACGCCTCAGCTCATCGCTTGCTTTAGCGATAGGAATGGGGCTTTGCTTGCCAACCTATGCCCAACAAGTCGTTGCGGATACCTCGCCCGCTGTTCAACTAAGCGTCGACGATTTAGTGACATTCGCGCTCAAACATAATGCCTCGCTACAAACAGGATTGCGCTCTGTTGATATAGCGCGCGCTGCGGTGACTACCTCAAGCGCTCTGCCCAACCCGCGTGTCGAATTTGATTCAGGACGTAATAGCGCGGCTCAGACGGCTTCTCAAGCCGGCACAGTAACTGCCTTGGGCATTTCTCAGTTCATCGAAAATCCGGCACTGCGCAGTGCTAGAGTCGATAGCGCTTTATATGCCGAGAACACCAGCGTTGAATCATTGGGACAAATCCGCAATGAACTCGTCGCACAAGTCAAATTACGCGCCTATGAATATCTTTTACGGCGTGAAGAAGCTATCGCCGCAAGTGATGCCCTCGCGTTACTTGAACAAATCCGTGAACGCGTGCGCCTGCGTGTAGAAACCGGAGAGGCTGGTCGTTACGAACTGATTAAATCCGATGCAGAAATCGTTAACGCGCGCCAGAAACAACAGACAGCTCAGCTACAAATTGCGCAAGCGGCGATTTCACTAAATCGTCTGGCTGGAGGTCAACTTCCCGCTCATTGGGAACTCGATGGACAACTTGCTGATGCACATGAATTTCCGCAATTAGGTCGACTTAAAGAAACCGCGCTACGTGAAAATCCAGAGTTACGAGTTCTTGCATCTGAACTGGATAGAAACAAAGCACGTATTAACGAAGCCGAAGCTAGTCGCTGGGCCGGCGTCGACATCAAGTTGGCACAAATTAATCAACCAGACGTAAGACAAAATTTAGTCGGTGTTAGCGTGCAAATTCCACTGCTAGATCAAAAACGTGGCCCGCGCGCGGAAGCCATTGCGGAGCGCGAACGCACCCTGGCCCGACTAGAAGGCCGACGTGCCGAGTTACTTCAGCAGTTAGAACTTTCATGGAAATCGGTTGAAATTGCACAAATCAGAATCAAAGCATTGTCAGAGGGTGCCATGCGTGATGCTGAGGCCGCCTTGCGAGTAGCACAAGCTGCATATCGATTCGGTGAGCGAGGCATTCTTGAAGTACTCGATGCAGAACGCGTACTGCGTGCCGTACGTCAGGATCTTCTGCTGGCTCGTTATCAACTCCAAGCCTCGTTAATTGAGTTGGATACTCTGTCTGGTCGTTATGTCCGATACGCGAGTAACTAAGAATCAGTAATAGTGTGGTCATTCTAAAATTTCATTTTTCCATTTAAAACTACTATGAAACGTCACCCTCTTTTTCACACCACCAGCCTGGTGCTTTGCACAGTCCTATTAGTGAGTTACGGATGCAATAAGAGTGACCCTGCAAAAACAAAACCTGCAGTGCAAACTGCTGAAAAGAAGAATCCACTCGATGTCCATTTGACAGAAGAAATGTCTCAGCAATTCAAAGTTGAATCAGCTCAGACAGTTGAGCTTGCTGTGATGCAAAAAGTCTCAGGCCGTATAGAAGCGAATGAACAACGCACTACGCGCATCGGTTCCTCAATCACAGGGCGAGTTACTCAGGTGATGGCAGAAGTCGGTGATCGTGTCCAAGCAGGCCAACCACTGGCCAAACTCGCTAGTCCGGAATTAAGTAACGCACAGCTTGGATTTTTGCGCGCACTGTCGGCCACTAAGCTGGCTGAGCGATCCGTTGAACGTGCGCAGCAACTCGTTACCGCTGATGTGATTGGAAATGCTGAATTACAGCGTCGTGAAGTTGAACTTTCCGTTGCGCGAGCCGAGTTACGTGCTGCGACTGATCAACTGCGCTTGATCGGTTTAACGCAAGCTTTGATAGAACGTCTACGTGAAACCGGATCACTCGCTTCAGAAGTCGCCATCACAGCAAATCGAACAGGTATCGTGGTTGAACGTAAAGTTAGTCAGGGACAAGTGGCGCAACCCGGTGATCCTTTATTCACCGTGGCTGATCTCTCGAATGTTTGGGTGGTGGGCGCACTACCTGAGCAAGATGCCAATTCGGTTCACCTGAATCAACAAGTTGAAGTTGAGGTTGCTGCGCTGGGCAGTCAAAAACTCAAAGGTCGAATTGTCTTTGTGAGCGATACAGTCCAACAAGATACCCGTACAGTACCCATCCGTACTGCCGTAGAAAATCCAAAATTTGAACTCAAACCACAAATGCTCGCCACACTTCATTTAAGCGGCGGCTTGAGGAAACAACTCGCTGTTCCTGGCTCAGCCGTGGTACGCGAGAATGATAAAGACTACGTTTTCGTTCAGATTGCAAAAAACCATTTCAGACTCACTGAGGTAGAGCTCGATCCTACCGCAGGCGAGCTGCGCCCTGTGCGCAAAGGTATCAACGAAGGAACGCCTATCGTTGTCGAGGGAAGCTTTCATCTGAATAGCCAGCGCAAACGCGCAGAACTGGAGTAAGCATGATTGCCAGTCTGATTCGCGAGGCGCTCAAGGCGCGCCTCATCATGATTGTGATTGCGATTGCGTTAGTAGGATTTGGCATTCGCTCAACACTGAAATTATCCGTTGATGCGTTTCCCGATGTCACCAATGTACAAGTTCAGATAGCCACCGAAGCACCGGGGCGTTCTCCCGAAGAGGTTGAACGTTTTGTCACAGTCCCATTAGAAATCGGCATGACAGGTCTCCCTGGATTGACCGAGATGCGATCGTTAAATCGCAGTGGACTGTCTATCATCACACTCGTGTTTACAGACACCACCGATGTGTATTTTGCTCGTCAACTCGTCCTCGAGCGACTGATTGAATCCAGTCCACGACTGCCTGAAGGGATTATTCCTATCCTTGGCCCAGTCAGCACGGGACTCGGCGAGGTGTATCAGTACACACTACAACGAAAAGACGACGGCACCCGAAAATTATCGGCCGCTGAATTGATGGAGCGTCGCTCGATACAAGATTGGGTCGTGCGTCCCCTGCTACGATCCATTCCTGGTGTCGCTGAAATTAATTCCTTCGGTGGGCTTGAAAAACAATATCAAGTCTTAGTTAATCCCGATCGCCTGCGTCATTACCAATTGTCCCTTGAGGAAGTTCGCTTTGCTATCGCAAAAAATAACGCGAATTCAGGTGGCGGTATTTTGCCCGTTGGATCAGAACAGTATTTAATACGCGGAGTAGGCCTAACAAAAACCATTGAAGATATCGGTAACATCGTTCTAAAAGAAGAACGTGGCATTCCAGTGTTTGTTCGCAATGTAGCTGAAGTGAAAATTGGCGCTGCACTCAGACAAGGAGCGCTCATTACTAACGGTGACACAGAATCTGCTGGCGCAGTAGTGATGATGCTGCGAGGCGGTAATGCTAAGGACATAGTTGGTCGAATCAAGACTAAAGTTAATGAAATTAATACCAAAGGCATGCTGCCGAATGAACTTCAGATCGTTCCTTTTTATGATCGTACCGAGTTGGTCGACGCTTCGTTATGGATGGTCGGCAAAGTACTTATTGAAGGTGTGATTTTAGTAGTGATCGTTCTGCTTATCTTCCTAGGGGATATACGATCCAGCTTGGTGGTGACAGCAACCTTACTCATCACGCCACTTGTCACATTCATGATCATGAATCGCATAGGCTTATCCGCCAACCTGATGTCACTTGGGGGGCTCGCCATCGCGATTGGCTTGATGGTGGACGCTACCGTGGTGGTGGTTGAGAACGTATTTCACAAAATTGGTCAAGCACCACCCAGTGAGCGGCTTAACGTCGTACTGAAAGCAACGCTTGATGTCGCCAAACCAACTATCTACGGTATCTCGATCATCATTCTGGTGTTTCTGCCCCTGATGACACTCACCGGCATGGAAGGAAAAATGTTTGGGCCTTTGGCACTAACGATTGCTATTGCTCTTGCCGTTTCGTTGGTGGTTTCATTATTACTCTCACCTGCACTGTGCTCATATATTCTGAAAGGCGGCTCCGATCACGATACCAAACCTATCGCGTGGATGAAGCGTCATTATCAAACGCTGCTGAATACAGCGCTGGCGTCTGAAAAGAAAACCGTCATGGCAGCACTCATTTTGCTATTGACCTCATTTATGCTGGTGCCGTTTTTAGGTAAGAGCTTCATCCCCACCATGAAAGAAGGTTCGATTACACCTTCAATCATCCGCATGCCTAGTATTTCGCTCGATGAAGCAATTCGGATTGATATGGAAGTCATGAAGATAGTGAGTCAGGTGCCCGGCGTTAGCAAAGCCGTTTCTTTGTTAGGACGCGGCGAATCACCCGCAGATCCAACGGCTCCGAATGAATCGAATCCTATCGTCTCTATCGATCCTAATAGCGGCAGAACACAAGCTGAGATCGAAGACGATATTCGTAAAGCACTGACGCATTTACCCGGTGTTCAGATCGTGATGAACCAACCCATCGCGCAGCGAGTGGATGAAATGCTGACAGGTGTTCGGTCGCAATTAGCAATCAAACTATTTGGCGATGATTTAAATGAGCTCAAACGTCTTTCCGAAGAAGTCGCCAGAGTCGTTAAACAAGTGCCTGGAGCTCGCGATATTCGTATCGACCGCCTATCAGGTCAGCAAGCGCTGACCATTGATATTGATAGGCGCGCTATAGCTCGCTATGGAATCAATGTCTCCGATATCCATAGCATTATTGAGACAGCGATTGGCGGTAGCGAAGTCAGCCAGCTCTATGAGGGTGAACGTCGCTATAGTATTTTGCTGCGCTATCCAGAAAGCTACCGTGACTCAGTCGATGTGATTCGTGCCGCCATGCTTCGCACAGCTGACAACGCCATGATTCCACTCAACAGCGTTGCGAGTATCAAAGTATTAGACAGCCCACCCAGCATACAGCGTGAATCTGGAAAGCGTAGGATTGTCGTTGGTGCGAATGTCGCTGGTCGTGATTTAGGCGGCTTTGTCGCCGAGGTTCAGCAACAGGTCGAGGAAAAAATCGTTTTACCCGAAGGGTATTATTTTTCATGGGGCGGCCAGTTTGAGAATATGGAACGCGCGATGAAAACATTAATGGTGATCGTTCCATTAACAGTAGTAGCGATTTATTTTTTACTGTTCTTAATGTTTAACTCAATGAAGTTAGCCGCCTTAATCATCACTGTATTACCGTTTGCTTCGATTGGTGGTGTCTTTGGCTTGGCCATCACTGGGGAGTACCTATCCGTACCCGCGTCGGTCGGCTTCATTGCACTGTGGGGTATCGCCGTTTTAAACGGTGTGGTCCTTGTTACCTATGTACGTACTCTCAGGGAAGAAGGTATGCCACTGGCGCAAGCCATACGCCATGGTTGCGAGCAGCGGTTTCGACCAGTGATGATGACAGCGACCGTAGCCCTGCTGGGTCTGGTGCCATTCTTATTTGCGACCGGTCCGGGCTCGGAAGTACAACGACCACTCGCGATTGTCGTAATTGGTGGCTTAATTACCTCGACGCTGTTAACGCTAGTGGTATTGCCCGTTCTATATCGCTGGTTTGAGCCACCGATCGAAAGCAAACCTGCAGAATAGGTGTAAAACTAATTCAGTGATGACGTTCAAATGACTGGGCACTGGCCGTTGCCCAGTAACTGCGAAACGGCTCAGGTAATCCGCTAGTCGCAGCGTCATCCAACAAGGCGGCCTTTGCCACGGTCGGCAAGGTCGCTGCTAAGGTGACTGGCTGGCCACCCTCACCGCGCACCATAATATGATCAGCCGTAAATTGTTCGGGATGCTGTAATCCTGCAGCGCCGACCAATTCGGATAAGGCGTCGATTGTTAGCTCATGAAAATTCGCGACACGTGTTGCTTTGTCCGGCACCACCAATGCACGTTGACGATTCGGATCTTGTGTAGCCACGCCAGTCGGGCACGTATCGGTATGACAGCTACGCGATTGTATGCAGCCTAAAGCAAACATAAAACCTCGAGCAGAGTTACACCAGTCAGCACCCAACGCAATCGCTCTTGCAATATCAAAAGCAGAAATAATTTTTCCTGACGCACCAATACGAACCAAATCGCGTTTACCCATACCGACTAAGGTGTTGTGCACCAAGCGTAGCCCTTCGCGCATTGGCATACCCATATATCGTGCAACTCGATCAGGTCGATGTCTTGTGGTGTCAATCCGGTGCGGGCATAGGCTTTGTCAGCGGCAATGCGCGACAAACCCGGCTCATCCAACGATCGGTATTTGCCACCCGACAGCTCGCGCAATTGACGAATAAAGGCCATCAATTCAATCGGATTTGAAAAAGCACTATGCGCCGCAGGTGAGACACAATTCTGTCCCATAGGAACACCACGCGTGGTGGCAATCTCTATCGTAACTTTCGCCGCGGGTAACACACCGCCATGTCCTGGCTTAGCGCCTTGTGACATTTTTATTTCTATCATTTTCACCTGCGGGGCAGCGGCCTGCTCGGCAAAACGTTCAGCGTCAAATTTACCATCCGAAGTACGGCAACCAAAATAACCTGAACCAATCTCCCATACCAAATCCCCACCATGCTCGCGGTGGTAAGACGAAATCGATCCTTCGCCGGTGTCATGATAAAAACCACCGATTTTTGCGCCGCGATTTAAAGCGAGAATGGCGTTGGCTGAGAGCGATCCAAAACTCATGGCAGAAATATTGAATATCGATGCCTGATAGGGCTGCGTGCATTGAGGCCCACCAATACGTATACGAAACGTATCAGGATCAGCCACTTTGGGAGAGGCTGAATGCCCTATCCACTCTGTATCTTTGCCATACACAGATTTGATGGTGCCAAATCCACGCGCATCATTCTGCCGTTTTGCACGCGAGTAAACCATCGCACGCTGATTCCGCGAGAACGGCAAATTTTCCTCATCACTTTCAAGAAAATATTGCCGTATCTCTGGCCGAATATATTCAAGCATAAAACGCAGATGCCCAGACACGGGATAATTTCGTAACACCGAATGCTGCTCCTGACGATAATCACGCCAGCCGACAATAAAAAGAATCAGGCAAATCAGCGAGAGCAGATGCGAGAATGGAAAAAATAAAAAAAATCCAAAGCCCGAGAGCACCCAAGGCAAAAATCGTGAATATTCAACCATGGTTACTCCCTTGTCTCGTAGTCAATGCACTCTTGCCGGTGCATTAAGCAGCATTGCCGTGTAAAACAACCGACATCTATTTAATTAAATTCGACCGTCAATTGAGGATCGCCCGGTAAACCGATGTACTGTACACGTGCCTTCATACCCGGCTTGGTGGGAAGGGGCGGTATAAAACCACCCAGACTTAAGATGTCACCTTTTTTCAAGGTGATACCATCTTTCTTCAATGCTTGTGCCAGCCACATCGCCGCATTGATTGGGTTATCTCGAATCTATCATTCCTTTTATTGAATTACCTGATTTGATGTTGGAAGGTCAGTTTAGTGGCAACGCGATGATCTCAACGAATGTGGC
>JBEDHZ010000104.1:0-13613 GCA_041173845.1 Pseudomonadota bacterium | reverse complement strand
CGTCCTAAGCCTATGTCGCAAGACGCGTTGCTCGGATTATTTTCAGCCGACACCGTTGGTCGCGATGTCGTGCTCGAGCCTGCCACCATCACCGACATGATGGGTAAAGCAGAAGTCACTAAGCACACGCTCGAAGTTGTTTACGACGAGGTCTAAATCATGACTCGCCCTGTGATTCCTATCGTAGCTAATCCGGACGCCTTAAAAGGTGACGGTGTCGGCTGCCATTCAGGTAAAGATCAGTTAGCTGCTGCGGCGCGTGCTGCGGGTAAAAGTGAAACGCTAGATCAGTACGCACAGGATTATCCTAAAGGCCCGCATGATCAACCGCAGAGTATGTGTCCTGCGTTTGGCTCATTGCGCGTAGGTTTGCGCATGAAGCGCACCGCCACCATTCTTTCTGGTTCGGCGTGCTGCGTGTATGGCTTGACGTTCACTTCGCATTTTTATGGTGCGCGTCGAAGCGTAGGCTATGTGCCGTTTGATTCGGAGTCGTTAGTCACCGGCAAATTGTTTGAAGACATTCGTGATGCGGTGCATGCTGAAGCAGACCCTGAGCGCTATGACGCCATCGTCATTATTAATTTATGTGTGCCGACAGCGAGTGGCGTTCCATTACAAATTCTTCCTAAAGAAATTAATGGCGTACGTGTCATCGGTATTGATGTGCCAGGTTTTGGTGTGCCTACGCATGCTGAAGCGAAAGATGTACTCGCTGCAGCGATGCTGCGTTATGCGCGTACTGAAATTGGTGCGGGCCCAGTAGCGGCGCCTACCAATCGCATTACCGATAAGCCCACCGTCACCTTGTTGGGTGAAATGTTCCCGGCTGATCCAATGATCATCGGCATGATGTTGAATCTAATGGATTTAGCCGCTGGACCAGTGGTGCCTACGCGTGAGTGGCGTGAGTTGTATACCGCGCTCGATTGCGCAGCGGTGGCGGCGATTCATCCGTTCTATACCGCGAGCTTGCGTGAATTTGATGCGGCTGGTCGTGTCGCTGTGGGTTCTGCGCCTGTGGGTCATGACGGTACTGAAGCTTGGTTACAAGCGATTGGTAATGCCTGCAATGTTGAGCAAGCAAAAATTGATGCGGCAAAAAATAAAATGCTGCCCGCTATCAAAGGCGCGTTGAGTGCGATGCCGATTAAGGGTCGCATTACTTTGTCGGGTTATGAAGGTTCAGAATTATTAGTCGCACGCTTGTTAGTCGAAAGCGGCGCAGATCTGCGTTATGTTGGAACGGCTTGTCCGAAAACACCGTATAGCGACACTGATCGTGAGTGGTTGGAGTCGCGCGGTGTACATGTTCAATATCGCGCATCACTCGAACAAGACATCGCTGCGGTCAACGAATTCAAACCTGATATCGCGATTGGCACGACACCTGTTGTGCAGGCAGCGAAAGAGCTGTCCATTCCTTCTTTGTATTTCACTAATTTGATTTCTGCGCGTCCTTTGATGGGCCCGGCCGGTGCGGGCTCGTTGGCGACAGTGATTAATGCAGCGATAACCAACAAGCCACGCATGGAGTCGATGAAAGCCTTCTTCGGTGATACCGGTGAAGGTGATCGTGCCGGTGTGTGGGAAGGCGTACCAGTTAACCGACCAGAGTTTCGTGCGGAGACACGTCGTCGCATGGAAAAAGCGGCGAAGAAGCGTAAAGCTGAGGAGATGATATGAAAGTCATCGATCACGATCGCGCAGGTGGCTACTGGGGCGCGGTGTATGTCTTCACCGCCATCAAGGGCATGCAGGTCATTATCGATGGCCCGGTAGGTTGTGAAAATCTACCAGTGACGTCGGTGTTGCATTACACCGATGCTTTGCCTCCGCATGAGTTGCCGATCGTGGTGACGGGTTTAGCGGAAGAACAATTAGGTCGCGAAGGTACAGAAGGTTCGATGAAACGTGCGCATGGCACGCTCGATCCGGATTTGCCTGCGGTTGTTGTGACAGGTTCGATTGCAGAAATGATTGGTGGCGGTGTTACACCGGAAGGCACCAACATTTTGCGCTTCTTGCCGCGCACGATTGATGAAGACCAATGGCAATGCGCGAATCGCGCGATGCTGTGGTTGTGGAATGAATATGGCATGCGTCATGTGCCACAACGTAAACCGTTTGCTGAACGTCCTGCCGGTGAAAAACCGCGCGTCAATATCATCGGCCCTTGCTACGGCACCTTCAACATGCCTAGCGACTTAGCTGAGATTCGTCGTTTAGTACAAGGCATAGGCGCTGAAGTGAATATGGTGTTCCCGCTCGGCAGTCACGTAGCGGATGTGGCGCGACTGGTTGAAGCCGATGTGAACATTTGCATGTATCGCGAGTTTGGTCGCATGTTGTGCGAAGCGCTAGAGCGTCCGTATTTGCAAGCACCGATTGGTTTGCACAGCACGACTAAATTTTTACGCAAGCTGGGCGAGTTGTTGAATCTCGATCCTGAGCCTTTTATTGAGCGCGAAAAACATACCACTATCAAACCGGTGTGGGATTTGTGGCGCTCAGTGACCCAAGATTTTTTTGCGACCGCAACCTTTGCTGTCGTGGCGAATGAAACCTACACACGCGGGCTCCGTCATTTCTTAGAAGATGAAATGGGCTTGCCGTGTAATTTTGCTGTGGCGCGTAAGCCTGGTGAAAAAACCGATAGCGAAGCGATCCGCACTTTAGTCCGTGAGAAGCCGCCGCTGGTGATGTACGGCAGTTACAACGAGCGTATGTATCTGGCTGAAGGTGGCGCTGCATCGCCGATGAAAGCCTCATTTATTCCAGCGTCGTTTCCTGGCGCGATTATTCGCCGCCATACCGGTACGCCATTTATGGGCTATGCCGGCGCGACGTATCTCATTCAAGAATTTTGTAATTGTTTATTCGACGCGCTGTTTCACATTTTGCCGCTTGGTACAGAAATGGATCGCATGGATCCAACGCCTGCACGAGCACAGACTTTGTGGGATGACGATGCGCGTGATTTGTTAAATGAATTTGTTGCTGCTGAACCGGTATTAGTACAGATCTCTGTTGCTAAGCAATTGCGTGATCGCGCCGAGCGCGATGCACGTCGTGCGGGCGAAGACAGTGTATCGGTTGAGCGCATAACACGATCGCGTGAAGCGATGCGTGTTGGTGAAATGGCGTGAATGGAATGACGCCAATCACAAAAAGAATGTCGTGGCAGTTCGCTGCGGATGCCCAGGGTTGCGGGGCTGTGCGCACCACTGGCTGTAAGGCCAATTTCAAGGAGCGTTCTGATGGCTGAAAGGAAGAGTATCTCCGGCCTGACCGATGAAGAGGCTCAGGAATTCCATGCGTACTACATGCAAGGGATGGTGGGATTTACGGCGGTTGCCGTGATTGCGCACATCCTGGTATGGGCATGGCGTCCCTGGTTCGTCTAATCACGGCACGTCGCTAACGAAAGGAGTAACACCATGGCACACACACACTTTAATGAGGAAAGATCCATGAAAGAACCCAGTCTGACTTTCTGGATGGTTTTTGTTCTCGGTTTCGCCGTCGTATTCACCATTGCGCTTGTCGGTTCGCTGACGGGCATGCCGTGGCGTAGCTGGTTGCCTGGAGCAGAAAGTTGTAAGTCCTTGTTTGGTGGTGTTCAGGCTGCGGTCTACTCGTTCATGTCACACACACTTTAGGGAGTAGGAACCATGTGGAGAGTATGGCGCCTTTACGATCCCCTCAGAGCCATGGTGGTTCAAGGGATCTTTTTGTTTGGACTGGCTGCGATGATTCATCTCATCCTTCTGTCAACGAACAAGTTCAACTGGCTGGACGGTGCAAAACCTGCCGCGACAGCACAGAACGCACCGATGCCAAAAGCATCGTCATAAATCCACTTTCACAGTGGTGGGTAGATGCAGACAGCTTCTGGCAGTCAGCATCTACCTTAAACAGAATATTCAGGGGATGAAATTGTTCATCCTTTGCAGGAGGGCTCGAACATGGGCATGTTGACATTTGAAAAAAAATACCGCGTACGCGGAGGAACCCTGGTGGGGGGTGACCTGTTTGATTTCTGGATCGGGCCGTTTTATGTCGGCTTCTTCGGAGTCACAACTGTGTTTTTTGCCTTCCTCGGTACGGCATTGATTTTGTGGAGTGCTTCACAAGGCCCGACATGGAATCTGTGGCAGATCAGCATTGCGCCGCCCGATCTCTCTTACGGTTTGCGATTTGCACCGTTGATGAAAGGTGGCCTTTGGCAGCTGATCACGGTCTGTGCAATTGGCGCCTTCGGTTCGTGGGCGCTGCGTGAAGTAGAAATTTGTCGCAAGTTAGGTATGGGATATCACGTACCGTTTGCGTTTTCTATTGCGATCTTTGCGTATGTGACCTTAGTCGTGATTCGCCCTATCTTGATGGGTGCTTGGGGTCACGGTTTCCCTTACGGGATTTTCAGTCACTTGGATTGGGTGTCGAACGTCGGTTATCAATACCTGCACTTCCACTACAACCCAGCGCACATGATTGCGATTAGCTTCTTCTTCGCAACAGCATTGGCTTTGTCGATGCACGGTGGTCTGGTGCTTTCATCCACCAATCCAGGCCCGGGCGAAGTTGTAAAAACACCGGAGCATGAAGATACCTATTTCCGTGACTTGATCGGTTACTCGGTCGGCACCCTGGGTATTCATCGACTCGGATTATTTCTTGCATTAGCAGCGGTGTTGTTCTCAGCACTCTGCATCGTAATTTCTGGTCCATTTTGGAGCCGTGGTTGGCCCGAATGGTGGAGCTGGTGGCTGAACATGCCGATCTGGAACCGATAGAGCGACACAGGAGACAGCACCATGGCTGAATATCAAAATTTATTTACTGCTGTGCAGGTCGCCGGTCCCGTGCATCACGGTACCGAATTGCATGACTCAACAGTTGAGCGCACAGGCAAACCTTTTTTATTGCACCTCGCAGGTCGCATTGGTAATGCACAGATTGGCCCGATTTATCTGGGTCCACTCGGCATCATGTCGTTGATGTTTGGCACGCTTGCATTCAACATCATCGGCTTTAACATGCTGGCCTCGGTCAACTGGGATCCGGTGCAGTTTGTGCGCCTGTTGTTCTGGTTGGCGCTGGAACCACCTGCACCAGGCAATGGTCTGGGACTCGCACCTTTGAATCAAGGTGGCTGGTGGCAGATTACTGGTTTGTTCTTAACGATTTCGGTTTTGCTGTGGTGGGCGAATGTATATCGTCGTGCTAAAGCATTAAAAATGGGTACGCATGTCGCGTGGGCGTTTGCTGCAGCGATTTGGCTGTTCTTAGTGTTGGGTTTGTTTCGTCCTGTGTTGATGGGTAGCTGGGGTGAAGCCGTACCGTTCGGTATCTTCCCGCACCTCGATTGGACAGCGGCGTTTTCTCTGCGCTACGGTAATTTGTTTTACAACCCGTTCCACGCGTTGTCGATTGCGTTCCTGTATGGATCAGCACTTTTGTTTGCGATGCACGGCGCAACGATTCTTGCTGTCGGTCGTTACGGCGGTGAGCGTGAGATTGAACAAATTATTGATCGCGGTACAGCGACTGAGCGTGCAGCCTTGTTCTGGCGTTGGACTATGGGCTTTAACGCCACGATGGAATCGATACACCGTTGGGCTTGGTGGTTTGCTGTGTTGTGCCCACTGACAGGCGGCATCGGCATTCTGTTGACCGGCACTGTTGTCGACAACTGGTATCTGTGGGCCGTCAAGCATGGCGTTGCTCCCCCTTATCCGCAGGTGTGGGGTCCAGTGATTGATCCCGCTACGCTGCAAGGAGCCAAGCCATGATTTTCAGAACACTTAAACTGGCTTCGGCCTTGACGCTGGGACTGTTGTTGCTGGCATCGTGCAAGGAAGCGCCGTTCGAGCGCCCTGGTATGGATAGCGTGCAGAATGGTTATCGCGGCACCGGTATGGTTGAGATTTACAACCCGCGCATCGTTGCAAAACAAGATGCGTTGAATACGGTGTGCAAGTGCTGGGTGATTTATCAGCCGGTAACTTCATACGTTTGATGACAGCGATGACGACTTGGGTTGCACCGAAAGATGGTTGTGCGTATTGCCATAATCTGGAAAATCTTGCAGACGATTCGAAATACACCAAAGTCGTTGCGCGCAAGATGATTGAGATGACACGTCATATCAATAGCAACTGGCAGCAACACGTGAGCAACACGGGTGTGACTTGCTATACCTGCCATCGTGGTAATCCAGTGCCTCAGCAAGTGTGGTTCACACCGCTGCAGCAAAATAAAGGCGCTGATTTCATTGGTGACAATGCAGGTCAGAACGTGCCAGGTAAGCATGTGAATATGTCGTCGTTACCAACCGATCCTCTCACACCGTATTTGTTGGAAGACAAACCGATTCGTGTGAATGGACCTACCCCACTGCCATCGGGTAATCGCAATTCGATTAAGCAAGCTGAGTGGACGTATGGTTTGATGACCCACATGTCGACATCGCTTGGTGTGAATTGCACGTTCTGTCACAACACACGCTCATTCCAAAGTTGGGAAAGTAGTCCACCACAACGTATCACTGCCTATTACGGTATTCGTATGGCGCGTGATGTAAATAATGCGTATCTAGTGCCTTTGACCGACACTTTCCCGATTGACCGTAAAGGTCCTGGTGGTGATGTCGCCAAAGTAAGTTGCGCTACTTGTCACCAAGGTGCATACAAGCCTTTGTATGGATTCCCCATGATTAAAGATCATCCGGAATTGGTGGGTAAGCCAGCTCAGGTTGCAGAAAATAAGTAAGTCGTAATGGACATTCATAAAACATCTGAAGCACAGTGATTGAGATCCCGGCGCATGCCGGGATCGTTTTGTTCTAGCTATCTCGCGTCATCTAAAGCGGAGCAAACGATGAAGCAGGCCCTCGTATGAGCACGACTTCCGTAGAGGACCGGGCCCCTCAGGCAGTGACACACACTGATCAAGCGAGTAGTCACAACGTTCAGGTTTTTAACGGAACAGTTCTTATCCTCCTTGCAAAAATTCGTCCCCGCTATTGGAGCTGGGGTTGGAATCGTATTGCCTTCGGTAGTTGGTTTGCTGATCCGGCACCAGGACTACGTTTCATGAAAACCTTAGGTAGTGGTGTTGATGGTGGTTTTGGTTTAACGCCTAGCCCATCACATCAAGGTATGTTTTGCGTCTTCGATTCGGCGGATGAAGCCCATCAATTCATTGAGCAAGCACCGTTAATTACGGCGTATCGCAAACGCAGTGATGAATTATTTATGGCGACCTTGCGACCCTCCAGCGTACGTGGCTCGTGGGATGGCGTATCGCTGACAGGCGGCGATGCCATTCCGAGCGATGCCATGGTGGCGACGCTGACACGCGCATCCATACGACCGCCCGCTGCCGCTGCGTTTTGGCGCTATGCACCTGACGCACAAAAAGATTTAACGACCGCAGAAGGCTGTGATTTGGCCGTTGGTTTGGGTGAAGCTCCCGTATTTAGGCAAGCGACATTTAGTTTGTGGAAAAACGCTGCTGCGATGGATGCATACGCGCGCACAGGTGCGCATATGGAAGCGATACGCGCTGCGTGGAAGCACGAATTTTTTTCTGAATCCATGTTTGTGCGCTTTGCGCCCATACACATGCAAGGCCAATGGAAGGGAAAGCATTTTGGCTAGCGCATTGAATGAGCATCGCGTGGTGGTAGTTGGCGCGGGTGTTGCAGGCTTGGTGGCCGCTTTGCAGCTGGCACAACGTAATCTTCAAGTGACCTTAGTTGAAGCCGCTGCCACACCCGGTGGCAAGATGCGTCAACCCTTGGTCGATGGCGCTGCGATTGATAGCGGCCCGACAGTCTTTACGATGCGCTGGATTTTTGAACAAATTTTTGCACAAGCAGGCACCAATTTATCGGACGAGCTGGAATTAACAGCACTACCAGTCCTTGCACGTCATGCGTGGAGCGAAAACGAACGCATGGATTTATTTGCGAATCCTAATTTATCGCGCGATGCGATCGCACGCTTTGCTGGCCCTGCTGAAGCTAAACGCTTTATGGAATTTTGTAAGCAAGCACGTGCTGTGTACGACGCACTCGAAGGTCCGTTTATCCGTTCGCAATCGCCAACCTTAACGAGTATGTCGGGTGATTTGGGATTGCGTGGATTAGCTGTGTTGGCATCGTTAGGCCCGATGAGTAATTTATGGGATTCATTGCGTCAGCATTTTCATGACGTTCGATTGCAGCAATTATTTGCGCGTTACGCCACTTACTGCGGTTCGTCTCCCTGGCAAGCACCTGCAACATTAATGTTAGTCACGCAAGTCGAACTCGATGGTGTGTGGGCGGTAAAAGGTGGCATGCATGCGCTCGCAAAAACACTCGCACGCTTAGCTGAAGCCAAGGGTGTAAAGATTCGTTACTCATCACCGTGCGCCGCTATCGCGACCGAAGGTGAGCGTGTGTCAGGTGTAACGCTCGCTGATGGTGAATTTATTGCGGCAGACAGTGTGGTGTTTAACGGTGATGCATCGGCGTTAGGGCAGGGTTTACTCGGTCAAGCGGTAAGACGTGCGGTGCCGGCGCTACCTGCTAGCAAACGCTCTCTCTCTGCGGTGACATGGAGTGTGCATGCTGAAACGGAAGGCTTTCCGCTGGATAGGCATAACGTATTTTTTCAGCCGGATTATCAACGTGAATTTAGCGATATTTTCTCTCGCGGCCGTTTGCCGCAAACCCCCACTGTGTATGTTTGTGCGCAGGATCGCGGTCTGAATGAGGCTGCACCTGAACGCGATCGTTTACTCGTGCTGGTGAATGCACCGGCTGAGGGCGGACGACATTTGACTGAATCGGAGATAGACGCATGCGAGCACCATTCTTTTTCCCTGCTGGCCCGCTACGGTCTGACTATCAAGCGCATGCAGCACAACTCGCTGCGAACAACCCCGAGCGATTTTCATCGGATGTTTCCGGGCAGCGGGGGAGCACTGTATGGGATGGCAACACACGGATGGATGTCAGCGTTTGCGCGCTCGGGAGCGAGCACACGGATACCGGGACTGTATCTGGCGGGGGGCAGCGTGCATCCGGGGCCGGGCGTGCCGATGGCGGCCATGTCGGGACAGTTGGCGGCCGCGACGTTAATGGGGCACCTCGATTCGACCAGCAAGTCGCATCGGGTGGTTATCTCTGGTGGTATGTCGACGCGCTCAGCGACGACGGCAACTATGGACTAAGCATCATTGCGTTTGTTGGTAGCGTTTTCTCGCCTTACTATCGCTCGGCATTAAAACGTGGTCCGGCTGATCCAGAAAATTATTGTTCATTGAATGTGGCGTTGTATGGTCGTAATCGTCGTTGGACGATGACCGAGCGTGGTCGTCGAAGTATTGCGCGTGATGCGCATAATTTCACGATAGGCCCCAGCAGTTTGCAGTGGCATGGCGATCATTTGGAAATTGATATCTGTGAAATCGGTGTACCGATTCCTTTTTCAGTGCGTGGAAAAGTACGCGTCTATCCCGAATCACTTTCTACATTTTGTGCCGCGCTAGATAGTGATGGACGCCATCGTTGGGGTCCGTTAGCGCCGTGTGCTCGTGTCGAGGTTGATTTAGAAAAACCGAATCAACGTTGGAAAGGTCACGCCTATCTCGATTCAAATGAAGGCGATGAACCGATTAGTGAACCCTTTAAAGAATGGGATTGGTCACGCGCTACGCTTGCCGATGGTTCAACGGCGGTGATTTATGACGTACAGAAAAAACAAGGCGACGATCGTTTAATTGGCGTACGTTTTGCGCAAGATGGAACCATCGAAGAATTTATTCCGCCACCCAGGCAAGACCTGGAACTGACCGGTTGGCGTATTCCACGTCGTATGCGCAGCGAAGGTGACGCACCCGTGCAAGTGATCGATATGTTGGAAGACACACCGTTCTATGAACGATCAGTGTTAAAGAGCCGCTTGTTTGGTCAAGACGTGATTAGCGTGCATGAAACGCTGAACGTGCCGCGTTTAGTGTCGCCGATAGTGCAGCGGATGCTGCCGTTCAGAATGCCGAGGCTGGGATAAGACTATTACGTTTGTCGCCCCGGCGTAGACAGTCGCTCAAACAAATCAATCACCCATTCGCAACGCTCATCGAAATTACGTTGGGGCAGTGCACCTGTTTTTTTTGCTGGTGCAGTACGACAGGCGGCGGTAAGAAATTCTATCGAGGCTAAAGCAGGTCGAGTATCGCAACGATGCGGGAACTGTGCGCGTGCTTTAGCTAAGCAAAGTAAAGTGAGCTTACGCGCGCTTCCAACGACGGCGCGTTCATCAACGGAGTTCATGCCACGATCAGAAATAACGCGACCGATCTCTGCATAAATAGTCGCAGCCGCCAAAATCGCACCACGACAATCGCGCGGTAGATTAGCTATGCCCGAGCTACCTAATTGATACAAACGATCAGCTTCAAGTAGCAAACGCCCGATCACGCTTCCAAGCGCTTCGTTAAATGTCGGTGACTGTAACCACGCATCAGGATCGAGGCCTGCTTCGCGCATCCACTGGCGTGGCAAATACAAACGACCACGACGCGCATCTTCACCTACATCGCGCGCGATGTTAGTCAGCTGCATCGCATTGCCTAATTCACAAGCGCGTGCTAAAGCATGCGTGTCACGTACACCCATAATCATGGCCATCATAGCGCCGACGCTACCAGCGACTCGCGCACAGTAGTGATGCAAATCGTCGATGGTGTCGTAGTCGCGTCCGTCGGCATCCCACGCAAAGCCTTCGAGTAAGGCTTCGGGTAATTCGCGTGGAAATCCATAACGATGCACGACCATAGCCATCGCGCGATCTTCAACAATACTGCCTGGCTCGCCATGATAAATACTGTCCAGACGAGCGCGTAGTTTTTGCATAGCGCGCGGATCATCGGTATGCTCATCAATCGCATCATCCGCAACACGACAAAAGGCATACAGCGCGATCGCAGGTATACGTATGCGCTGTGGCAGTAGACTGCTCGCAGCAAAAAAAGATTTTGAGCCGCCACGCATCAACTCTTCGCACAGAGCAAGATCAATGGCGGGTGTGTTTTGATGATCAGGCATTTGGCACCACCGTTGACATAGCTTTGGCAGACATCAATACGCCGGGCACACCTGCACCCGGGTGGGTGCCGGCACCCACCATGTACAAGCCGTCGATATCTTCGCTGCGGTTGTGAAATCGAAACGACGCACTCTGCAATAGTATGGGTTCGAGGCCGAATGCGGCGCCTTTGTAGGACCAAAGGCGATCATGAAAATCCTGCGGCGTCATTAACTTACTGGTGACAATTTCTTGACCTAAATTAGGTAATACAGTTTTTTCTAAATAGGACTGCACTAACTGTCGAAATGGCTCTGCCCGACTTTTCCAGTCGGTGTCGCTATCCAAATGGGGCACCGGTGCTAGCACGTAAAATGCATCATGTCCTTCGGGTGCAACGGAGGGATCGCTGGCGCTAGGGCGATGTAAATACAAACTGAAATCGTCAGCCAGATGGTGTTTTTTGAAAATATCATCGAGCAGCTCGCGATAGCGCGTACCCAGCATGATCATGTGGTGCGGTACGTCCTCGTAGCGTTTGCGGGTACCGAAGTACCAGACAAATAAACTCATCGAGTACTTACTTTTTTCAATTTTTCTATCAGTCCAATGCGTGCGATGCTCGCGACCGACTAAATTTTTATACGTCCAAGCAGGATCACCGTTAGAGATTACGATGTCAGCATCATGTCGTTCGCCATTTTCTAAAGTGATACCGCTAGCACGACCGTGCTCAACATTGATGCGTGTGACAGGCGCATTGCAGCGCACGCTAACACCGCGTGCCTGTAGCAAGCCGACCAAACCTTTAATTAATTGTCCCGTGCCGCCCATAGACCAGTGCACGCCCCAACGACGCTCGAGCGTATTGATCAAGCTGTACACGCGCGTCACAGAAAATGGATTGCCACCAATCAGTAATGGATGAAAGCTAAACACGATCCGTAGTTTAGGATCGGTGATGTGGCGCGCTACTAAGGTATATAAACTTTCCCATGCTTTCATACGTAGCATGCTGGGTACGGCAGCGAGCAAATCGCTCAGGCTATTAAAAGCCACGCCACCTAATTCTTCAAATCCTAATTGACAGGCTTGATCAGCCGCTTTTACAAAGCGGTCGTAACCGGCTAAGTCGGCAGGATTAAAGCGCGCAATCTCGCGTCGCATGGTTTCTTCATCGCCGCTGTAATCAAACCAGCTGCCATCATCGAAGCGTAAGCGATAAAAAGGTTCCATCGCCTTGAGTGTGATGTCGTCGGACATGCGTTTGCCGCACAAGGTCCACAACTCTTCCAGTAACTGCGGTGCGGTGATGATGGTAGGGCCAGCATCGAAGGCGAAGCCATCTTGTTTGTGCACATAGGCGCGACCGCCGGGCATGTCGAGTTTTTCAAATACTTCGACGTCATATCCCTTGCAAGATAGACGTATGGCCGCCGCCAATCCGCCGAAGCCGCTGCCAATCACAATGGCTTTCGGTTTTTTCACAGGTGCTTTCTAGTGCAGAAGGCCAGCAAATACGGCCGTGTTAGTCGGACCGAAGGATTCGAGGGCGATGGTGGATCCCGTGGCAGGGTCGCGCAGCGTGAGCCGTCCGCCGTTATGGGCGATGAGTTCGAAAGCGCGTTCGGTGGATGGATCAACTCCACGTAGCTTTCGTTCGCGCACTAGAGCGCGCAGTGTGCCGCGCAGGAATCCTTGCTCGCCCTGAAAATTTTGTACGAATTGTTCATTCGATTTGTCGATCACATTGATCGATCCATCGGGCTGATCAATAAAGCGTAAGACACGAACGTGCGTAGCAACGATAGGTTCTTCGTGAGTACTCAGATTTGAGTTGCGCATCCATACAACTAAAGCGAGACACATCAACGCGAATAAACCAATCACGATGGCCGGATTCAAGTCGCGGCGCATGGTATACGTCCAATTTAGTGATGGATTGTTTTTCATTGGGCAAAGGCAGTTGCAGGCATACGCACAGGTATGCGTGTTTCGCGAGCGACCGACGAATTTTCAATTTCGTGTTGACGCTCGAGCCAGGCTTTGTGCAACAGTTGACTTACGTTTTCAATGTCAGCGATGTTACGCAACAGCGGCTGCGGTTGGTTGATATACCAAGGACGTGCATGTGGCCACAAGTGTAGATAGGCGATGCGATCCTCACCTTTTAATTCCAGAGCGATATCACCAAAGCCATCCGTTTGTGGTTTGATTTGCGCTGCTTGAATCCAACGCAATGGCAAGTTGAATGACAGTGTTAGTACGATACCTATACGCATCACGACACGTTTATTCGTTATCGTGTACATGGTAGTGGTAGCGGAGAGTTTTGCAGTTAGCGCCAACAGTCCAAGCGCAATAATCGCCAATGTACCGCTAATGGAGAGTGAACCTAAATTTGCGCGCAATGGCGCAGTCGCATCCCATGACAGCACAACTTGCAGTAACAGCATCGAGGCAAAGTAAATGCTCAGGCGTTTGACATGAAACGCATCAACGGCCAGTCGTTTCCAATCCGGGCTGCCTTGC
>JBEDHZ010000103.1:0-7648 GCA_041173845.1 Pseudomonadota bacterium | reverse complement strand
GCCTAACGTGCGTGCTGTTTTCACGTAATGCAATGGTATTTCTCGCGCAGCGCCTAAGGTAAAAAGCATGATGGGCAACACGCCATGAATAAAACCAAACGCTATTTTTGACGATTGTCCCAAGCCACAAATTAATAGCACCATCGGATACAAGGTGACTTTAGGTAGCGACGACAGCGCAATGATTAAGGGTTCGAAGATCAATCCGCTAGCTCGGTGCAAACCAAGTAATAAGCCGAGGGAAAGTCCGACTACACCTGCCAGCACCACGCTGACTATCCATGAGGACAAAGTGAAGTTTAGATGCGGGCCAATTAATCCTGTGCCGATCAGCATAACTAATCTCTGCCAAGTTGCCATTGGCGCTGCGACAGCATCGGTGCCGTACGATAGGCTTAATACATGCCACAAACCCAGCGCTAAAAAAATCGCCACTGCTCTGTCAATGTAGATGCGCATCAGACGCTACCTAAAGTAGCGCGATACGCTAAAACACGGCGTTCGATTTTTATCAGTACCCATTGGACCGACGCCGATACGAAGATCACTAGCAACATCAAGGCGTACATCGAACGCGTATCGAAATCATTGTATGCAAAGGAAATAGCATGACCCAGGCCGCATGGCGAGAGAATAAATTCAGCCATAATCACGCCAATAAAGGCATACGTTGCCGCCATTTTAAAACCCGTCATCAGCGACGGCAAAATAGCGGGTAATTGCACATGCCATAGAAATGAAAAATGTGTCACACCCATGATGCGCGCTGATTTATTTAATACCATCGGTATCGATTGCAAACCATGCAGCATGTTCAATGCCATTGCAGAAAAGGCCATCAACACACCAATCGCGATTACTGGTTGCTGATTCAATCCCATAAATGCGATCAGCATAGGATACAAAGCAAACACCGGTATCGAATACCAGGATGACAGCACTGGATAAAGAACGTCACTCAGTCGCGACCAACGATTCATCAACCATCCGAGCGCCATACCAAGCATGACAGCAATCACCAATGCCTGAAATGCTGCACCAAACGTGACAGCGATATCCGCCAACATGACATCTGAATGCAATAGCTTCCATAAGGTGTGCACCATCACCGTGGGTGGCACCATCACTTGTGATTGCATCCAACCCATTTGACACACCAGCTCAAGAATGAACAGAAAGCTAGTAATTAATACTAATCGTATACCGTCATACGACTGGCTATTTATCGTACTCATGCTTGCGTTCGCATCGCCGTTATAGCTTCATCGCGCAGCACAGCCCACAATGCATTGACGTGTGCGGGAAAATTAGGATGGCTGATAACATCGGTCTGTCGATCACGTGACCAGCCTGTCACTAACTCATGTCGCAGCAAGCCGGGACGGGCACTCATCACCAATACACGATCAGACAACATGACCGCTTCTTCAAGGCTGTGTGTAATTAATAAAACCGAAGCTCGACTCTGACGCCACAATTGCAATAGCTCTTCACCCATCAATAAACGCGTTTGTGGATCGAGTGCAGCAAACGGTTCATCTAATAAAAGTAATTGTGGTCGCATCACCAGAGTGCGTGCCATCGATACCCGCTGACGCATACCGCCGGAGAGTTGCGAGGGATAGTGATTGGCAAACTCAGTTAGGCCAACTTGCTCAAGCGCTTCTTCAACACGGAAGCGAATTCTTTCTTTGGGAATTGTCTCGCGACCGTAACGCATACCAAAGGCGATATTGTCGGCCACGGTCAGCCATGGAAAACTCGCATCCTGCTGAAACACCATACCCACTTCTGCCGGCACTTCATCGCGAATACTTTGGCCATTTAAACTGACATTGCCACGGGTAGGTCGCATCAGACCTGACACACATTCAAGCAAACTCGATTTACCGCAGCCCGATGGGCCAACAATAGAGACAAACTCACCGGGCGCCACACTAAAACTTACCGGCCCAAAGGCATGCATATCGGGTTGACCTGCGCTGCTATACGTCAGACTGAGTTGTTCAACTGATAGATGCCCAGCCATTATTTTTTCAAAAAGCTGCGATCAATCAGCTTATTCCAATTCGGTGGACCATCAATCGCACCGGTGATTTTTAAACCTTCCGCCATCGCATTCATACCAGCGAGATCTAATTCACCTGCACTCCAATACTTGGCTATCACCATAGCCCGCATGGCTTCTTCCATGACCACGGGATCGAACGAATACGCTTTCGCGACTATCAGCGCGGCTTCTTTGGGATTTTGATAAATGAATTCCACACCACGGCGACGACCTTCAATGATGGCTTTCACTTTATCGGGATGAGCCTTAGCAAATTCTGAAGTAGTAACGCCAACGGTTTGCGTTAGATTATTTTGTTCGAGCATATCGCGCGCAAAAAATAGCACACGGAATTTTGATTTGTTTTGTGAATAAACCGGCTCACCTAAATACGCCGCATCAATGGCTTTTTGCTGTAAGGCGGTAATTTGCGCGCCCACACTACCCACTGCGACACGCTGTACACCGGTAATTTTTTGATGATCAAGCACCAGCGTGGTCACCATATCAGTCACACTCTTAGGTGTGGTGTAACCGATTTTTTTACCTTTGAGATCAGAAATCGTTTTGAGGGGTGAATCAGGCAGAGTCACCCACACTTGATCAGCAAGATTTTGTACGCCACCGCAGACTATCCGTATATCGAGTCCTTCACGCTCTGCGGCAATCGCCGCGCTTAGTGCGACCTCACCAAAGGGTAAACCACCCAGAATCATGTTGCGTACTGTAGTGCCGCCGCCTTTAGAACTAAAGATGCCGCTAATGTCGATGCCCGCTTGGCGAAAGTAGCCGCGCTCCATCGCAACCGCATAGGGCGCGCCATACAACAGCACGCCCCAATGCGTCACAGATATTTGCTCAGCCAAGACTGAGCCAGAAAATACGGCTAGCAGAAGGAAGAGAAAGCGCAATCGTTGAAATAAAAAATTAAACATAACTTCCTCTTACGAGATTGCACGTCTCCATAATATGATACTTGGTACATAAATCATACCAATAGTTAATTTTATTTTACCCAGGCAAAAACTTAGCCAATTCACGCTCTAGCGATTTTGGGTCACTAGCGAGCGCGCCATTGATCCAACCTGTCATATCGCCAACATAAATATCTTCTTCGCCGCTGGCTAATCCAGCCAGTATCGCCTGCGCTACTTCGGCAGGTGAATTTTTTGGACCGTCATAGCCTTTTGCCATGTCGGTATCAACAGCGCCTGTCATCACGGACTGAACAAAAGTATGTTGCGCAGCGAGTTCAGCACGCACGCTTTCTGTCATACGCAAATTCGCAGCCTTCGATGCACTGTATGAGCCATAAGCAGGGATAGTCGCTTTGGCAACAATAGAGATCACGTTCACCAAGGCACCACCACCATGTGATTTCAGTACGGGCGCGAATGCACGGCACATCGCCAAGGTACCAAAATAATTTGTTTCCATTTCGGCACGTGCAGCTTTCAGTGAATCGGCAGCGATACAACCTGAGGCATGATTGGAACCCGCATTATTAATTACCAATTTAACATCACCGCAATGAGCGACCGCAGCTGCAATTTGCGCATCATTCGTAATATCGAGCGCAATCGCTTCGACTTTGCCGCCGCTGCTGGCAACTAAATCTTTTACACCGTCGACATTTCGCGCTGCAGCATAAACTTTGCTGGCACCCGCTGCCACCAGCGCCTGAACGATGGCACGACCCACACCGCGATTAGTTCCAGTAACCAGCGCAACTGTATTCTTGATATCCATTGCTATTCCTTTTCTTGTTCATTGTTTAAGTGGGATAGTACCGCTTGCCTATGCTACCGTAATGGTCCTTGCGGAGCATACATTCCAGTGCAAAATCGACTTTGAAATTTTTGAACCAACTATTACAAACAAGGATGATCCGGTGAAAAACTCAGCCTCCCCTTCTATAAAAACTCGTAACATAAAAATTGAAGCTAGCGATGGCAGCGGAAAGTTCAGCGCTTATCTGGCTAAACCCGCATCAGGCAAAGGTCCGGGTTTGGTCATTGCGCAAGAAATTTTTGGCGTCAATGCCAACATGCGTGAGATTGCTAACTACTATGCCGAAGAAGGTTATGTGGTTCTGGTACCCGATTTATTTTGGCGTCAAAAGCCTGGCGTTGAACTCGGTTACACACCGGAAGATTGGCAAAAAGCGTTCGGTTATTTTCAAGGCTTTGATCAAGACCTCGGTGTAGAAGATATTCAAGATGCAATCACGACATTGCGTGACATGTCAGGTGTCAGTGGTGATGTCGGCGTGCTGGGCTTTTGCCTCGGCGGCAAGCTGGCTTACTTGGCAGCCTGCCGCACTGATGTAGATGTCGCGATTGGCTATTACGGCGTTGGTATTGAAGATGCCTTAGATGAAGCGGATGACATTGAATGTCGTGTTGTTTTACATATTGCAGGATTGGATAAATACTGCCCTGAAAAAGCACAAGAAAAAATTAAAAAGCGTCTTGGTAAACGTGAAGGCTTTGAAATTTACATTTACCCCGAGGCCGATCATGCATTTGCGCGCCCTAAGGGTGAGCACTATCACAAAGCCTCAGCCTTAATGGCTCATCAACGCAGCGTCGCTGCCCTGCGCGAAGAGATTGGTCCACACTTCGATTTGTCCGCACTGTGGGATAAACACTGTGAATATGAATTTGGCACCCGCGATGTGGATGCCACGATGAGCACCATGGTCGCTGAACCTTATGTGAATCACATTCCCACCATGACTGGTGGTGTTGGCTACCAACAGCTGCACCGTTTTTACAAACATCATTTTGTGAACAGTAATCCACCGGATACCTCATTGATTCCTATCTCACGCACGGTCGGGGCAACCCAAGTCGTGGATGAAATGCTGTTTTGTTTTACTCACACCTGCGAAATACCGTGGATGCTGCCAGGCATACCGCCGACAGGTAAGCGCGTAGAAATTCCTTTGCTCGCCGTCGTTAAATTCCGTGGCGATAAGCTGTATCACGAACATATCTATTGGGATCAAGCCAGTGTGTTGGTACAAATAGGAAAACTCGATCCCCAAGGCTTGCCAATCGCTGGCGTAGAAACCGGACAAAAACTGTTGGATGAATCGTTGCCATCAAATACCCTGATGGCCGCGTGGAAAAATTCAGAAGGCAAATAAAAAAATAATCCTACCGTCATCGCTCTGATGACGGTGAGATTTATAACGACAACAGAGACGCTTCATATAATGATTATTGAGACACTGCAGAATCCACGCCCTGCGATCTTTCCTGATAACCCTGGATTTGGTCGCTTGTATACCAACCGTATGTTTACTCAGCATTTCACGCAAGACAAAGGTTGGCATGACGCACGCATCGGTGCATTTGGTCCTTTGCCTATGCATCCCGTCGCTCAGGTATTACACATAGGTCTGGATATTTTTGAAGGTACTAAAGCGTATCGTCGTCCAGACGGCCACATCAATCTGTTTCGGGTTGATCGAAATATGGCGCGACTGAATCGTTCTGCTGTGCGACTAGGTATGCCAGAAATTGATTCTGCTACACACATTAATTACATTGAAACGCTGGTTAAGCTAGAACATGAGTGGGTACCGCGCCTACCGAACTGCACGCTGTACATACGACCTGTGGTGATCAGCACCGAAGAAACCTTAGAAGTGCGAATAGGCCGAGAATTTTTGCATTACATTTTTCTGAGTCCGGTCGGTCCGTATTTTGCGAATGGTTTTAATCCTGTCGCCGTTCATATTTCGCATGAGTACGTGCGTGCGGTAAAAGGTGGCACGGGCGAAGCAAAAACTACGGGTAACTATGCAGGTACGGTCGCAGTGGCTGAGCAAGTACGTCAACACGGGTATCAGCAAGTTTTATGGCTTGATGCCATCGAACGCCGTTATGTTGAAGAAGTGGGCGCAATGAATATTATGTTCGTGCGTGATGGCAAACACATCGTCACTCCCGCACTCTCGGGCAGCATTTTGCATGGAGTGACACGCGAATCGGTTTTGCAGCTCGCTCCGGATTTAGGTTACACCGTGAGTGAAGAACGCCTGGATGTGGATGAGATGCTGGCTGATATAGAAAAGGGTCGTATCACCGAAGCCTTTGGTGTCGGTACGGCTGCGGTGGTTTCACCCGTAGGAAAATTTGGCTACAAGGGTAATGAATATCGCATCAATGGTGAAAAAGCCGGACCGGTCGCTACGCATTTGTACAAGGCATTGACCGACATTCAATATGGCCGAGTGCCTGATCCCTACGGTTGGATACGCACACTAAAAATTGATTAATGCATTTATAAAATACAAACGAGAACACTATTTTGGAGAACACCGTAATGACGTATGAAACGCTGAGCTGTGATTTGTCTGAGCAAATCCTAACCATCACGCTAAACCGCCCTGACAAATTGAATGCTTTCACTGTCACTATGGCGAATGAATTAATTTCAGCATTCAATGAAGCAAGCGAAAATGATGATGTGCGCGTAATTATCGTGACGGGTGCCGGTCGTGCATTTTGTGCAGGTATGGATTTAGCTGTCAGCGGTAATGTATTTGGCTTGGATGAAACTCAACATCCGACCATGAAAGATATGAACGAACGACTCGATGATCCTGTGATTGTTAAGGGTGTGCGTGATACCGGTGGACGTGTGTCTCTGGCGATTTTTAATTGTAAAAAACCGATCATTGGTGCCATCAATGGTGCCGCAGTAGGTGTCGGCGTCACCATGCAGTTAGCGATGGATATTCGTCTGGCATCTGAAAATGCAAAGTTTGGATTCGTATTTGGCAAAATCGGTATCGTGCCGGAAGCCTGCTCAACCTGGTTCTTGCCACGTATCGTCGGTGTCGCTAAAGCGCTTGAGTGGATACATACCGCTGAAATTTTTTCTGCTGCTGAAGCACACAAGCACGGTTTAGTGAAAGAAGTGCTACCTGCTGATCAGTTACTTACACGTGCACGCGAACTGGCCCGCATGATCGCCACTGAGCGCTCTCCGACGTCAACCGCTATGGCGCGCCAAATGATTTACCGTAACAGCGCGTTCAGTCATCCGGAAGAAGCGCATAAAGTTGAATCGCTAGCGATGTTCTATGCCAGCATCCACGATGGCAAAGAAGGAGTAGCTGCGTTTACGGAAAAGCGAAAGCCAAACTTCACCTCCAAGCCATCCCAGATGCCTGATTTTTATCCGTGGTGGTAATCACTATTTCCCTTATACTCAAACGGTTCTGGTCGCGCGTACGGAGACCCCGATCAGAAACTGTTCTGCTGCGCCACAGCATAATTGCCGTTTAATGAATTTTTAAACCTAGCTTAGGCAAGTACGAATTGCAATAAACGGCATGACGCTTCAGGGTTCCACTTATAAAAACAGGAGACAACCATGAGCATCAAAGACGACAACTCACCAAAACAACCCCAACGTCGCAAACTGATTCAAGGTGCAACGGCAATTGCTGGTATGGCCAGCATTGGTTTCCCCTACATCTCACTGGCGCAAAATAAACCGATACGCGTAGGCATGCCGACGATATTGTCAGGTCGAGTCGCTATGCTGGGACAGTCATCGAGCAATGCCGCACAAATGGAA
>JBEDHZ010000102.1:8292-9661 GCA_041173845.1 Pseudomonadota bacterium | reverse complement strand
AGTGAGGCCTGATTATCGATCTTATTCGTAGCAGCACCGATACTTGCCAGGCTATCTGATAAGCCTTGTTGCAAGGTCCCTACTTCACCTACAGCACGCTTAATTGAACCTGCATCATTGGATTGCAAAGCGGCCGACAAATCATCAATCACTTGAAAAAATCCAACCGCTGTTTTTTTATTGTTATCTTCTACGCGGACGATTTTATCGAAAGGATTAGTACCTGATCGATTAATATCAACGGCGCTTTGATCGCCCACACCAGTAGCACTTACAGTTTGGTCACCCTGATAGACTAATTTGCCATTTTCATCCGTCGCAAAGGCCTGCTTACCTACGCGACTACCTGAAAAAATAAAATTACCGTTCACATCCTGAGTATTTGCCAGCGACAGTAATTGATCACGCAACTGCCTGACTTCCAGGTCAATCGATTTACGATCGACAGCAGAATAAGTGTCATTGGCGGCTTGAACTGTCAATTCTTTTAGTCGCGTCAACACATCAGTGGCATTGCTCGCGGCAGTCTCTTGCTGAGATAGCTTGTCTTTGACGGAATTGATCGTAGATACGTAAGAATTTTGGCGATCAATCGCTGATTTGAGTCGCGTGATCGTCGCGGCCTGATCAGGTGCATCACTAGGCTTGTTAATTTGTTTGCTTGTTGATAGCTGCGTTTGCGTTTTAGATATGCGATCTTGGGTAACCCCCATTTGCGCAATCGCACGGTCAAACATCAGATTCGTAGAAATTTGCATAATTAAGATTCCTCGCTATTTCAACATCATCAACGTATTTGTAAAATAGAATCAAACAAAGTACTGGCCGTCTGCATCGCTTTTGCAGAAGCTTGATACGCTTGCTGAAAGCGAATTAAATCAGCGGCCTCGCTATCTAACGATACGCCAGAAATTTTATCGCGCGCTTCAATCGCATGATCATTCACCACTTGAAGTGCTGTTTGAGCAATCGTTGCTTGATTTGAAAAATTACCTGCCTTACCTACCGTTTCAGAATAGCTTTCTGAAATCGTGCTTCCATTGGGTCCACCAATGATTTTTTTGCTCTTCAGAGCAATCATCTCTAGCATGACCTGATTATTACCTGTGCCATCGTGGTCACCATCCATACGGAAGGTATCACCAGACATCGGTGGCTTATTCAATGTGAATTTCAGACCTTGATACTCAATACCCTGCTTCGGATCATAGTCACGCTCCGCTAATACCGTTGTGAGCTTATTTTGCGGATTAGTCCAGGTGATTTGATAGCGCGTATCCGACGTAAACGTGACATCGAAATTTTGTGCGCGTAAGGTAGAAATACGATCGGCATTTAGGGCTACAGGATCTTTCATGGACGCATCAAA
>JBEDHZ010000102.1:0-8248 GCA_041173845.1 Pseudomonadota bacterium | reverse complement strand
CCGGTACGCAAGCCCAGCTTAGCCAATTCGGCAGGATCGCCCAACTGACCAAAGCCTACTTGAATCGCATGTTCACTTTCCAAACTCAATGCACCGCGATACGGACCGTTACCTACGCCGAGTACATTGCCACCAAACAGAGAACCGACTCTGATGTCTGCGCCACTCTGATTGGAAATAGTGATTGATTTGTCTGTACCTAGCTCGGCCTTAACTTTTGAATAGGTACCATCGGTCACGCCTAAGGCATTTTTATTGGTGTAAGCACCATCTTTTACACCTAAGGCATATCGCCACCAATAAGATGCTTGAGCGTGATATCGGATCCATTTTGGGTAGCAACGACACCCGTATCACTTGTGTGGCTGTTGATAGCATCTACTAATGCCGAGTCGGAGCTAAACGTACCATCGGAATTATTGCCCACAATATGGACACCATTAATATCCAGCGGACGCGTCAAATCAAGACGGGCTGCGGTGGTGGTCAACACGCCGACTGAAGGACCCACAACGATATCGCCACCAATAAGATGCTTGAGCGTGATATCGGATCCATTTTGGGTAGCAACGACACCCGTATCACTTGTGTGGCTATTGATAGCATCTACTAATGCCGAGTCAGAGCTAAACGTACCATCGGAATTATTGCCCACAATATGGACACCATTAATATCCAAAGGGCGGTTTAATTCCAGCTTAGTCGTCGTAGTATTGACGTTTCCAGTCTCAGCCAAATTAATAGCTGCCACTAAATCAGACGCATTGAGATAGCTACCGCCGACGCCTGTACCGAGAATACTCACACCATTCAGAGACAGATTGCCGGTAGCGAGATTGTCTTTGTATTGATCACGAGCGACAATGATTTCAGTTCTGGCTGTCGCAATGACTGGTGGATCAAAGGTGTTGCCGACGCTATTAATCCACGATGTCATATCCGATGCTTGTAGTGATCGGCCAAGATCTAAAGGTCCCAGCGCTTTACCATTAATCGTAATGGCATCACCCATAATGCTATCGACATTCGATGGTATAAGTTCACCAGCAATTTCAGCCGAGGTATATTCTCGCGGCTTGATAGCAGTGAAATAATTTCCCATCGGTTTACCCAACACATCCATATCACCTAGCTTGCCATTCGGTCCATACCCAATGGTGACATTGCCTGCTTGAGAAAAATTCAATACACCTTTGTAAGTTTGCTCGTTAACGACCTTTCCATCCGCATCCATTTGACCGACAAAAATATCGCGTCCACCATAGCCGGTCGCATTGTTCAGTACCAACTGACCGCCTTTGACGACCGCTTCAACGTTCGCCAAACTACCAATCGAATTATTAATATAACTAGCCAGGTCAGATAAGGTAGCGCGTGCAGGATCTGCAGGAACTGCCACACCATTGACATACATACCTAAAGTTGGATCAACGACATCCGTGGTGACTGTGGTCAGTGCATTGACTGACACCGTAGGGACCATGCCAATGGAAGCACGGTTCAACCAATTCGCCATATCGCTCGCTTGTATAGTGCGCGAAGGTGCCGTTGCTAATAATTGCGGCAGTGGTTTGCCATTAATCGTTAAAGTATTGGCCGGTATGGTCTCGACTTGGTTATCAATAGCATGACCATAGTTCTCTACCCACGTACGAACCGATGGCAAAACATCATGCTCAGCTGTGAATTGCGTCTCTTGTGCAAAATGTTCAATCGGCTTTGCTTGCAAACCATAAAAAACATTTAGCTGCTTATAGCCGGTATCGCCTGATTGATTTAGGTATTGCGTTGAATAGGTCGATCCTTTGAAAAATCCATTTTTTTCTGTGACCAGTAAATCTGCTTCGGTTGCATCGGTGAGTGGCGCGCCGACTAACTGACGTCCATCGCGTGTAAATATTTGCAACTGCTGATTATTAGTGGCGCCATCCAAATACAAATTCCAGTTATTGCTACCCAAAGGTATTTGACCTAAGAGTTTCCCTTGTGGCGCGTTAACACCCGAACTGGGATCAGGATTATTTTTAATAATCGTGGCAATTGAAGGTACAACGGCAGGATTGGCAAAATTAGCCGAATAGCTCAATGTTGCATCGGCGTTTGACAGATTTTTATCGTTTTCAATAACGCGAAATAAAGCTGCAGCAGATACCTTAGCTGGATCATCAATCGCCAATGCGATACCCGCCGATGCTCGGTCGATAGCAATGACTTCACCCGAAACAGCATCGGTAGTCGACATCGCTTCGATTTTAAACAAATCAGTACCAACATTACCACTCAGATCAATACCATTGGTATGAATCGCATTGACTTGATCAACGACGGTTTTAGCCAGAAAATCTAACTGAGCCATCGTTGGTTGCAGCATTTGTTCGCGGAATATGAGTAACCCACCGAGCTGGCCATTACCTATGCCTGGTACTTCTTCTTTGGTTCCATACGGATCCAACATAATCGCTACTCGACCCAAATCTTGTTCATCAAATTTGGCACCCAATTCGAACGATTTTTGACCATTAACGACCACTCCCACTTTGCCGTTATTGGTCAGGCTAATGTTGACTGCTCCATTATCTGCTGTGGTGACATTTAGCTTTACCAACTTGGACAGATTTTTAAGCAGCAAATCACGCTGATCTAATAATTGCGGCGATTGGCGTTCGATAGATACTTCTCGTCCGAGCTGTTTATTCACCAAGGCAATTTGCGAGGTCAGCGTATTGATCTGCTCTATCGTTTGATTGGTGGATGCGCGAGTCTCGGTATCAATCGTTGTCATTTGTGATGACAACTCACGGAAGCGTCCGGCTAATCCATCTGCATCTCTCAAAAACTGTGCGCGCAGCACAGTCGATGCTGGATCGGTTGATAATTGCTGCGCTGTCGCAAAAAATTTATCTAACGCAGGTGGCAAACCCACCGTATCACTACCCATCAGATCGACGATGCGGTTAGCAAAGTCGACCATAGGCTGTTGAGTATTTAATTCACTGGTGGTATTGCGTAGATTTTTTTCTAAAAATTCATCGTAGGCACGCTTGATACCATCAAAGCGAACACCCGTACCAATATAAACTGTTCCTGTTTTACGAGGAGCGGCTTCAGCAAGATCAGATTCTTGACGAACATAGCCCTCAGTATTAACGTTGGCAATATTGTTACTGACCGTACCCAACGCGCGCTGATAAGCCATCACTGCATTACTACTAATTCCAAGCAGATCACTCATTATTCAACTCCCGCGTCTGGCACTGGCGTCACAGACCGTGGCTTAACATTAAATTTTTCAGGTCGCACTAATTCGATAGGCTTAGGACCACTCAACGTCATGGGCTCTTGTTCAGGCTTAATTGTGATCGGTTCAGCTTTTGCCTTGAAGTCAGGGCCTGGCTGCTTACTACGCTCGATACTTTTAACCAGCATGTCAGCTACACCCAGTGTGTTGCGCTTAGCTAGCTGCACCGAAAGTTCTCGGTCATACATTTCCTGAAAAGCTTCCTCATGATCTGATGTCATGAGGCCTTCCTTCTCGGTGGCCTCACGCATAGACTTGAGCATCATCTGAATGAACATCGCCTCGAACTGCGTGGCTGTCTCACGCGTCGCTTTCTCTTCACGTCGCTGCGCCTGGCCGCGCAAGGCGCCCATGCCAGCAAAGTCTAGCGTCGATTTAGGAAGGTCGAAATCACTCATCGTAATGCTCTCGGAATTCTCTCTTTAGCTCAGCCTTAGATCACGACTAATTCAGCACGCAAACTGCCCGAGCTCTTTAAGGCTTCAAGAATGGCAATCAATGCGGACGGTGTTGCCCCCACCTGATTGATCGCATCCACAATCTGACGCAGATCTACACCGGCTTGGAACAAAAACATTGGTTTGTTGGGTTCGTTAACAGCCACATTAGCGTTCTGCACTCCTGCCGCCTGACCAGGAGCAAAGGCATTCGGTTGGCTCACCTCATTGGTAGCAGCAATCGCGACAGAAATTGTTCCGTGCGATACCGCAGCCGCAGTTACTTTGACATTACGACTGATAACGACGGTACCTGTTCGTGAATTAACGACCACCTTAGCTGCTGCCTCGCCGGGTATGACATCGAGGTTTTCAATCATGCTCATGAACGCTACTCGCTTAGACATATCAACGGGTGCTCGCACAGATAACGACACACCATCTAAGGCCTTAGCTGTTTCATCACCAAAGGTTTTGTTGACGACATTCACAATAGCTGTAGTGGTCGTGAAATCTTGATCACGTACATTCATCACCACGAATTCAGATTTATCAAACGGCGTCTCAACAATGCGCTCGACTGTCGCACCATTCGGAATTCGGGCTGATGTCGGTACACCTATCGATACTTTGGAACCTGCAGCACTAGCATCGATACCCGTTGTTGTGACTAAACCTTGAGCTAAGGCATACACTTCACCATCGACACCACGCAGACTGGTAAGAATCAATGTGCCACCACGCAAGCTGCTAGCTTTACCTAAGGTACCCACATTGACATCGATACGCTGACCTGGCTTGGACATGCCAGGTAATTCAGCCGTCACCATCACTGCAGCGACGTTTTGTACATCCATACGGCCCGCTGCAGCAGCTGAACGTTCAAAGTCAGACAGCGGACCATCCAGACCCACACCCATCTTGACCAACATAGAACGAACGGTTTGCACAGTAAAAGCAACCTGCGCACCATCACCGGTACCTTGCAAGCCGACCACAATGCCGTAACCCACGAGCTGATTGCTACGTACTGCTGCAACCGATGCTAAATCTTTGACACGATCAGCCTGCGCTGGTTGAACAAACGCTAACGCCAGCATCAATGTGCCGGCACAGTGTTGAATGAAACGATTTTTCATAATTGGCTTTCGCATGATTAGAAGGGCCAGTATTTCCAGATGGCGCTCGTACCCCATCCGGCACGCGTTGCATTTGCCAGATCACCCGCTGCGCGATACGCAATTTGTGCATTAGCAAGACGACGCGATTGGACGGTGCTGATGGCGCTCACATCATCAGGACGAATCACGCCTGAAACTTGAATCACCTCGCCGCCTTCCGACATCGATAATTGTTTTTCACCGCGAATCACCAAATTGCCGTTCGCTTGTACTTCCACAACGGTTGCTGCGATCGAACCGGTTAATGACGCCTGTTGATCAGCCGTACCCTTACCTTTGTTGGTCGTTTTTCCACCATCCGTTTTTAATCCACCTAATACGCCGTTCAAACCAGACAAACGGTTGGTGAGACCACTGGGGACAGCATCCGTGGTCGCTTCACGACTGGTTTCATTATTTAAAGTTCTAGCGGCTTGTGTCGATTCACTTAATAAGACGGTGATAATGTCACCGACGCGATAGTCACGGCGCTTGGCCTGCCACATATCGGTACTATCTGCAGCGAAAATTGCACCCGTGTTTTGCTTCACTGATTCACGCGGCAATGGCTGCACTGGTGAAAATTGATTTGAATGAGCCATGGGCATAGGACCCGAGCACGCGCTCAACATCAGTGTCGCAGTCAATGGCGCAACAATCGCGCACGATTTAAGCATTTTCATCAGAGTCCCGATCAGAGATTGTTATTCAAGAAGCGCAACATGCCATCGGCTGCTGAAATCGCTTTCGAGTTAATTTCGTAAGCACGTTGTGTTTCGATCATATTGACCATTTCTTCCACTACGTTTACGTTAGATGATTCCAGCATGCCCTGACGCAGCGTGCCAGCCGCTTGCGTACCCGGATTCAATAACTGCGGAGCACCACTGGCGACTGTTTCTTTGTAAAGATTGCCACCCAAAGGCTGCAAGCCAGGCGGATTAATAAAACGGGCCGTTTGAATTTGACCTAACTGCTGAGCACCACCACCGGCAAACAATTCCACGCTGACGATACCGTCTTCACCAATCGTGATCGACGATGCATTGGCTGGGATAACAATCGCAGGAGCTAATGGTTGACCCGTCGATGTCACTAACTGGCCAGTGCTCGATAATTTGAACGAACCATCACGCGAGTAGGCGGTCGTACCATCAGCTTGAGTAATCTGGAAAAAACCTTCGCCATTAATCGCCAGATCTAACGCATTCTGGGTATTAATCATATTGCCCTGAGCGTGAATCTTTTCAGTCGCAATAATCCGTGTACCGGTACCCTGCATCAAACCTGTCGGTGCTTGGGTGGTGAGCGATGTTTGTCCACCCGCCTGACGTATGTTTTGATACAACAGATCTTCAAACATCGCGCGATCGCGTTTGAAGCCTGTCGTATTCACGTTGGCTAAGTTATTCGAGATGACGTTCAGTCGGGTCTGCTGTGCATCCAAACCCGTTTTGGCTACCCACATTGAAGCGTCCATGTGTTCCTCTCTTTATATATTCTTTATCGTGCTACTAACATCTAAAATCAACGCGCCTTCAGCATGCTGGCACCGGCCTCGTCCAATGACTTAGCTTCTTTGATCGTACGAATCTGCGTTTCAAATGAACGCGAAAAATCAATTAATTTCACCATCGCCGTTACCGGATTCACGTTACTGGCTTCTAATGCGCCTGGAACAATTTGCGGCTGCACAGGACCGCTCGCAAAGTCTCCGTTATCGGTACGAAATTGAATGTGGGGGGCATATAACGTGTCTTCTCTGCGCTGCAATGTGATCTGACTAGCATCACGCATCATCATTCTCGCAATCAGAACGGCGGGAGTCTCCGGTGGCTGTTGCGGATCACGCGCAAAAATATCGCCATCTTTGGTAATCGATAAATCTAAACCTGGTGGAATAGTGATCGGATTACCTTGATCGGAGAGCACAACATTATTCGAACCAGTTTCCAAAACGCCCTGTGCATTCAAGCGCAAATCACCGCGCCTTGTAAACGCCAACTCACCGTTTTTTGCCTGCACGCCCAACACAGCTTTATCGACTAACGCAATATCGAGTTTTTGACCAGTGACCATCAAATGACCCTGATCGAGATTAACGGCATTGAATTTTTCGATGTAGGGTTGGATACGTGAGTCCCAACCATCGCCCTCCGCCTTCACGGCGATCATGGCGTTTTCATAGCTCTTCTTAAAACCGACCGTAGATACGTTCGCCAATTCATTATTGAGCTGCTCGCGTAAAACGCGACGCTCATTAATGGAAGACATCGAGGTAAAGGCAAAACGATCCATGTCGGTTTCTCTAGGGTGTCAATAAACAGTCAAATAAAAAATCAAAAATACAGCCAAAAAACAAGCGACTTAGCCTCGAATGTTGATAATCGCTTGGGTCAATGTGTTATTCGTTTCAATTGCTTTCGCATTCGCCTGGAAGTTACGCTGCGCTGTAATCAATTCCACCAGCTCGTTCGTCAAATCCACGTTGGCACGCTCACGAGCACCAGCACGAATCGTGCCAAAGCCCGCTGCGCCAGCTTCACCGTATTTCGCATCACCTGACTTAGATGTCGCGTAAAAACTGGCGTCACCAATCTGACGTAAACCTGTCGGGGCGGCGAAGTTAGCCAAAATAATTTTGGCCAGGGATTTTGTCGTGCCGTTGGAATAACTTGCATTCACGAGACCGTTATCGGCGATATCCACACCAATCAGATCGCCTTCTGGGCGTCCATTCTGGTCTTGCTTTTTAATAGAAAACGGTGAGGAGTATTGAGTCGACACACCATAGTCAATTGAGAACTTCAGTGTCGCACCTGACGTTCCGATAGTCGTACTTTGGAAATCAATGGCTTGATTGGGTGATAACAAATCGCCTTTGTTATTAAAGGTTAATTCACCATTGTCATAAAACACAGGTGACCACAGGTCACGCGTTTCATCTTCAGAAAAATCGCCAGGATCGGTTGTTTCTTTTCCATCGCGGCATTTTTTGCTTGCTTAGGTTCTTGCCAGACATTGGTTTTGCCGCGCACACTATCGAGACCATCGAGGCCCCAGATACTGTTACCGCTGACTTTTAGAAAGGAGTTATTGCCGGTAGTGCCGGTTGAAATTTCAAAATGCTTAGTACCATTAGCAGCAGTAACCACTTCAACTTTCACACCATTGACAGTGCGGCCAAAGTTATCTGCTAGAGCATTGATACGATTTTCCAGCTCCTGACGGAAGCCTTCAATCGTATAGTCAGCTTTAGGAGGCATTTCAATCAAACCAGTCACGTTATCGACTGTTACCACGAATTGATTATTCGTCGCATCAACACGGAATTTATTATCTAAATTCAGACC
>JBEDHZ010000101.1:0-7728 GCA_041173845.1 Pseudomonadota bacterium | reverse complement strand
TAAAGATGGCCGCATGATTGTGATTGAGATGAATCCGCGTGTATCGCGTTCATCGGCGTTAGCGTCAAAAGCAACCGGTTTTCCGATTGCAAAAGTTGCCGCCAAACTGGCGGTGGGTTACACACTGGATGAATTGCGTAATGAAATTACCGGTGGCGCAACACCTGCATCCTTCGAGCCTTCGATCGATTACGTTGTGACAAAGATTCCTCGATTTGCGTTTGAAAAATTCCCTGCTGCAGATAGTCACTTGACCACTCAAATGAAATCGGTGGGTGAGGTGATGGCGATTGGTCGCACTTTCCAAGAGTCGTTCCAAAAAGCGTTACGTGGTTTGGAAGTCGGTGTCGATGGCATGAATGAAAAAACCACCGACCGCGAAGTCATTGAGGAAGAATTAGGTGAGCCAGGACCAGAGCGCATCTGGTATGTGGGCGATGCCTTTGCTCAAGGGTTCACCACAGAAGAAGTGCATCAACTGACTAAGATTGATCCGTGGTTCTTGGTGCAGATTAAAGAAATTATTGATATCGAACTTTGGTTAGAAAAACAAAAAATTTCTGATATCACCAAAGAGACGCTTTTAGCTTTAAAGCGCAAAGGGTTTTCTGATCGGCGCTTGGCAAAATTATTAAAAGTTGAAGATCGCGAAGTACGTAAATTGCGTCGCATGATGAATGTGCGGCCGGTGTACAAGCGCGTTGATACCTGCGCAGGTGAATTCGCGACTGGTACGGCGTATATGTACTCTACGTATGAAGAAGAGTGCGAGTCGCATCCCACATCACGCAAAAAGATTATGGTGTTGGGCGGTGGGCCGAATCGTATTGGCCAAGGTATTGAATTCGATTACTGCTGTGTACACGCTGCTTTTGCGATGCGCGAGGATGGCTATGAAACCATCATGGTCAACTGCAATCCAGAAACCGTGTCTACCGATTACGATACCTCGGATCGTTTGTATTTCGAGCCGCTCACGTTAGAAGATGTGCTCGAAATCGTTGATAAAGAAAAGCCAGTAGGCGTTATCGTTCAATACGGTGGCCAAACGCCGTTGAAGTTGGCGCTTGATCTGGAAGCGAATGGTGTTCCTATCATTGGCACCAGCCCTGACATGATTGATGCCGCAGAAGACCGTGAGCGGTTTCAAAAACTGTTGCAAGATCTCAAACTGCGTCAACCGCCAAACCGCACAGCACGTACCGAAGAACAGGCCTTGGCATTGGCACAAGAGATCGGTTATCCCCTCGTTGTACGACCTTCGTATGTATTGGGTGGTCGTGCCATGGAGATCGTGCATGAGCAGCGTGATCTTGAGCGTTACATGCGTGAGGCGGTGAAAGTATCGAACGATTCACCCGTCTTGCTTGATCGCTTCTTAAACGATGCGATTGAAGTGGATGTGGATTGCCTTTCCGATGGTAAGCGCACATTCATCGGTGGTGTGATGGAGCATATCGAGCAGGCAGGTGTTCACTCAGGTGATTCGGCATGTTCATTGCCGCCGTATTCGCTGGCCAAAGAAACGATAGAAATACTCAAGCAGCAAACCGCCATGATGGCAAAAGGTTTGAACGTCGTTGGTTTGATGAACGTGCAGTTTGCGATTCAGCAGCAAGAAATTGACGGCAAGATGCAAGATGTGGTCTTTGTATTAGAAGTTAATCCACGCGCATCACGCACTGTGCCTTATGTATCTAAAGCTACCGGATTGCAATTAGCCAAAATCGCAGCGCGTTGTATGGTTGGGCAATCGCTGGATAGTCAAGGAATAGGTAACGAGGTTGAGCCGCCTTACTTCAGCGTTAAAGAAGCTGTCTTCCCGTTTAATAAATTCCCAGGTGTAGATACGATTCTAGGTCCAGAGATGAAATCGACCGGTGAAGTTATGGGGGTAGGCAAAACCTTTGGTGAAGCTTTCGTTAAATCGCAACTCGGCGCTAGCATTCGCATGCCAACCTCGGGTAAAGTTTTTCTGTCTGTTAAAAACAGTGACAAGCCGCGTGCCGTAGAAGTCGCCCAGGCCTTAGTGACCATAGGATTTTCTGTGGTGGCTACGAAGGGTACAGCCGCCGCTATTGCAGCTGCGGGCATACCTGTCGAGACAGTGAATAAAGTTGCCGAAGGTAGACCGCACGTGGTCGATATGATCAAGAATAATGAAATCGCGCTGGTGATTAATACCGTCGAAGAAAAACGCACCGCTATTCATGATTCACGCACCATACGAACGTCGGCATTGGCTGCTCGAGTGACGACCTACACGACGATTGCTGGAGCAGAGGCTGCTGTCGAGGGTATGGCGCACCTGGATGAACTGCATGTGTATGATTTACAAAGCATGCATGCTTCGCTTCATTAAATTGTATTAAACTTGAACCGTTAAAGTTCAAACTCGAGGGGCTGCGAATTTCCGCAGCCTCTGTGTTTTTAGTCTTGCTAATGGAATTATTATGAGCTCAGTCCCTATTACTGTCTTTGGCGCGCAATTGTTGAAAGATGAATTGCAGCGTTTAAAACACGTTGAGCGTCCTGCTGTTATCAATGCCATCTCAGAGGCGCGTGCACAGGGTGATCTTTCAGAAAACGCTGAATACGATGCGGCCAAAGAACGTCAGAGTTTTATCGAAGGGCGTATTGCTGAACTCGAAGGCAAACTCTCCGCAGCACAAATTATTGACCCCACCTTGCTTGATGCAGAAGGACGCGTTGTTTTTGCATCGACGGTGACTTTGGAAGATCTTGAGAGTGGTGATAACGTCACCTACCAAATTGTGGGCGATGATGAGGCTGATCTGAAGGTATCAAAAATCTCCATCAGTTCGCCGATTGCGCGTGCTCTGATTGGTAAATACGCCGGCGACGAAGTTGAGGTGCAGGCACCTGGTGGTGTGCGCTCTTACGAAATCATCGAGGTTAAATACATCTAAGCGCTATGTTGGCGGCGCTGATTCCACGGTTGCGCGTTTTACTGGTTACCTTTTGGGTAGGTAGTTTGTGGACCGTAGGTTATGTCGTTGCACCTTTGCTTTTTGCTACGCTATCGGATAGGGCTCAGGCGGGAACTCTTGCCGGTTTATTTTTTAAAGCCGAGGCGTGGATATCGCTGATTTGCGGTGCATTGCTATTAGCGATCATTTGGACTGAAAGAGAACATCCAACACGCATTCTGCAAATCAAGCTAATTATCTGCATGTTGTTATGCACTTTGATTGGTTATTTCGGTTTGCAGCCTTACATGGCTGAGCTGCGTGCTATTGCTGCGCAGTCAGGCGGCATCATGGATGATGCTATGCGTTCGCGATTTGGAATGCTTCATGGCGCAGCGAGCGCCATTTATTTAATTCAGAGCGTATTGGCCGTTGGTCTTGTTCTGAAATCTAAGTAAGACGGCTGCTTGCCTTTATCTTCCCAACGAATTTTTTTTCTGACTAGTCTGGCGTACCTTGGCGCGTTTGACATTGCCGCCGGCCGTGATCCGTTCATTGCCTTTGACCATAAGTTTTTTGATCGTTGGCTTTTTTGTCGGATTGGTTTTGACAATAACCACTTCACGCAAGCCTTTGCCACGAGTCGCTTTAGCTTCTTTGACGACTTCCTTTTTAGGTCGATACAACACCAATAATTTACCGATGTGTTGAACAGGTGCAGCTCCAAGTTCTGCGCAGATGCTTTCGTAGAATCCCAGTCGGGCTTCACGATCGTCACCAAGTACACGAACCTTAATCAGGCCGTGTGAATTTAGGCTAGCGCTGATTTCTTTCATGACGGCGGGCGTTAGGCCGCCATCGCCGATCATGACGACGGGGTCCAGACCATGGGCTTGGGAGCGCAGTTCGCTGCGTTGGGCGGAAGTCAGTTTTAGCATGAGTCTCTTTCAAAACCACTATTGTAAGTCAGTGATAGCACTCTTTCGAACTTAGTATCTGATTGGTTTTAATTTGCTAGTGTGGTGTGATGAAACGCTGAGCGATGTATCCTTGCGAGTATGGCAAAAAACAAAGCAAACAAGAATTGGCTGCACGGCCATATCAACGACCCTTACGTAAAACTCGCGCAAAAAGATGGCTATCGAGCGCGGGCAGCTTACAAGCTCAAAGAAATCGACGAGGATGAAAAGCTGATTAAGCCGGGGCAGATCATTGTGGATTTGGGCTGTGCGCCGGGCAGCTGGAGTCAATATGCGCGGCGTAAATTAGCCGGTAAGGAAGGCGGCGGCATCCACGGCATGATTGTCGGATTGGATATGCTGGAGATGGAGCCAATCGCCGATGTGAATTTTATTTTGGGTGATTTCCGTGAAGAGTCGGTGCTGATCCAGCTGGAGTCGCTGCTTCAGGGGCAGCGGGTTGATTTGGTAATTTCTGACATGGCGCCCAACTTATCCGGCATTGCGGACACGGATGCGGCGAGGGTGGAAGATCTGGTCGATTTGGCAATGGATTTCGCTCGTGAGCACATGAAACCGTCTGGGTCGCTGCTCGTCAAATGCTTTAATGCTAGTGGTTATACCCAAATTGTTGAGAAATTCCGGAGTCAATTTAAGACGGTCAGCTCCAAAAAACCCAAGGCTAGCCGGGATAAATCTTCCGAAATCTTCTTGCTGGGTAAGGGCTTGCGTCTCCCAGCCTGATCCCATTAACACCGGCAAAATGGGTATTTGACGGCCCTTATGGGTCGTCGAGTTTTTATTCGGACACCGAGCCATTCTCCAACCCTTGAAAAATCAGGGGTTTAGCCTCATATCCTTGCTGGCAAGGTAGGGGTATTGCGAGTAGAATTTATTTACTACGCGCTAGACCGCAACTGCCGGTCCGCCATAAGGAGTCTTCGTGAATAATATGTTTTCCAAAGCTGCCATCTGGGTTGTCATTGCCCTGGTGCTATTTACCGTCTTCAAACAGTTCGATGAACGTGGTTTGGCGGGAGGCGCAACGCCCATTCCTTACTCTGATTTCCTCGACGAAGTCAAAGCGCAGCGTATTCGTGAAGCTACGATTGAAGATCGCACCATTATCGCTATCACCAACGACGGCAAAAAAATCAAAGCGACAACAACGAATCTTGATCGCGGCTTGATCGGTGATTTGGTTAACAACGGCGTGAAATTCGATGTTAAGCAACCTGAGCCTCCTTCATTCCTTTCGCAGATTTTTATTTCGTGGTTCCCGATGTTGCTGTTAATTGGCGTTTGGATTTTCTTCATGCGTCAAATGCAGGGCGGCGGCAAAGGTGGTGCGTTCTCGTTTGGTAAATCTAAAGCGCGCATGCTCGATGAACATCAAAACGCTGTCACTTTCGCTGATGTAGCGGGTTGCGATGAAGCGAAAGAAGAAGTCTCTGAGTTGGTTGATTTTTTACGCGACCCCACCAAATTTCAAAAGTTAGGTGGTCGTATCCCGCGTGGTGTGCTGATGGTGGGCCCACCGGGTACCGGTAAAACACTGCTCGCGCGAGCTATTGCTGGCGAAGCTAAAGTACCGTTCTTTACTATTTCCGGTTCCGATTTCGTAGAGATGTTTGTTGGTGTAGGCGCATCTCGTGTGCGCGACATGTTTGAGAATGCAAAAAAACATTCCCCTTGCATCATCTTCATCGATGAAATTGATGCCGTTGGTCGTCACCGTGGTGCGGGTATGGGCGGCGGTAACGATGAGCGTGAACAAACACTCAATCAATTATTGGTTGAGATGGACGGATTTGAAGCGAATGCCGGTGTAATCGTTATTGCAGCGACCAACCGTTCAGACGTGCTGGATAAGGCCTTGCTGCGTCCCGGTCGTTTTGACAGACAAGTGATTGTGGGTCTTCCAGACATTCGTGGTCGTGAACAGATTTTGATGGTTCATATGCGCAAGGTGCCTATCGCTCCTGACGTAAGAGCGGATGTTCTGGCACGTGGTACTCCTGGCTTCTCTGGTGCTGACCTCGCTAACCTGGTGAACGAATCAGCGTTGTTTGCTGCACGTCGCAACAAGCGTTTAGTTGAGATGCAAGATTTTGAAGATGCAAAAGATAAAATCGTTATGGGGCCTGAGCGCAAGTCGGCCGTTATGCGTGAAGAAGAGCGCCGTAATACGGCCTATCACGAATCGGGCCACGCAGTCGTCGCTAAGCTCTTGCCGAAGGCTGACCCAGTGCACAAAGTGACCATCATGCCGCGTGGTATGGCGCTAGGTTTAACTTGGCAGTTGCCTGAGCACGATCGCGTCAATATGTACAAAGACAAAATGCTGGAGGACATAGCGATTTTGTTTGGTGGTCGCATTGCCGAAGAAATTTTTATGAATCAAATGTCGACCGGTGCATCGAATGACTTTGAGCGTGCCACCAAACTTGCTCGTGCGATGGTTACTCGTTTTGGTATGTCGGAGTCGTTGGGTACCATGGTCTATGAAGACTCCGATCAAGATTCTTATTTTGGACGTATGTCATCCAAAACCGTATCCGAAGCTACTCAGCAAAAAGTGGACATGGAGATTCGTAATATCTTGGATCAGCAATATGCCATGTCGCGTAGTTTGCTAGAGCGTAATCGCGACAAAGTTGAGGCGATGGCCAAAGCATTACTCGAATGGGAAACCATCGATGCCGATCAAATTAACGACATCATGGCGGGCAGTGAGCCTAGGCCACCGAAAGTGACCCCCACACCGCGCCCGAGTGATCCACCAGGCGGTGGCGTTGCGCCAGCGACTGCTCCGGCCTAATGGTCGTCAGTCAACCATAAGCTAATAAGCGGGGTGAGGAGAAATCTTCACCCCGTTTGCTTGTCAATTTTCTGATCTGTCTGTGACTGATTTCCCCGATACCTATTTGCAGTGTGGTCGTTATCGACTGAAAATTAGTGGGCCGTTATTTCGTCCGTTGGTTATGGGCGTCTTGAACGTCACACCCGATTCTTTTTCAGATGGCGGGCGCTTTAGCTCACTCGATGCGGCCATCACACAAGCAGAACTCATGATCGACTCAGGCGTAGACATTATTGATATTGGTGGCGAGTCGACACGGCCGGGTTCGCCCCCATTATCTATCGAAGAAGAATTACGACGAGTGATGCCTGTGTTGTATGCGCTGCGTGATTGCGGCAAACCGATCTCGGTTGATACGCGACGAACTGAAGTGATGCATGAGGCGATGATCGCTGGTGTTGATATGATTAATGACATCACTGGCTTTCGTGATGAAGACAGCTTAAGTCTTCTCAGGGACAGCGATTGCGCTTTATGTATTATGCACATGCAGGGCACCCCGCAAACTATGCAGCAAGATCCCAGTTACGACGATGTCGTGCGTGAGGTGAGCGAATTTCTCTTGCAAAGGGTGGAGGCGGCAGTCAGCGAAGGTATAGATCGCCGTCGCTTATGCGTCGATCCTGGATTTGGTTTTGGTAAAACCTTGGAGCATAATTTAGAGTTACTAGCTAATTTAGAACGTATTCAACGTGAGTTAAGCTTGCCACTTTTAGCCGGTCTTTCACGCAAGAGCATGATAGGTAAGTTGACCGACAAACCTGTAGAGCAACGCATGGCTGGCAGTATTGGTGCGGCGTTGTATGCGATAGCACAGGGTGCACGAATCGTACGTGTGCATGATGTTGCTGAAACTGTTGATGCTATCAGTGTTTGGCAAGCAGCAAAAAATGCAGAAGCCAAATTAAACATACATCTGTGAAAATGAAATAAACCAGCTCAATCGTTGATCAAAAACACCTAGATACAATAAGTC
>JBEDHZ010000100.1:0-7730 GCA_041173845.1 Pseudomonadota bacterium | reverse complement strand
GGCAAAACGAACCCTTCAAAAGGAACTCGCTCGAATCAAGCAGTGTTCATTGATCGCGGCCTAGAGATGAAACAAAAAGCTCCTGCGGCCATTTAAAAGTGGTGGCGATTCAGGGATTCGAACCCCGGACCTGCGGATTATGATTAAAATCGCTCCAGTTTTATTCAACAAAATCAACGGGTTACAGGAGCCAAACCCCACCGTGTAATAAAACGTGTAATGCGGGTTCGGCGCTCTTGGTGGGCACGGAACCGTTACTTTAAGTAACGCTAAGGGTAAGTTTTTACATTAAGTAGGTTTTCGTATCAGGAAGACTTTTTGCCAAAGAAGCGGATCCCCGTGCCCACGGTGCTCTGAAACTCGCTCTGATATGTAAGCTCCTACCGATGAGCTACCGCAATGAATTTCGCGGAAAATGGCTTGGGTTTTATGACTTCAACGACCTGTTTTAAGCGCTGGCGTGGTGTCCGGTCGTTAGGTACTTGCCGGCGCTCGATGTTTCAAGCTCCTCGAAGAGCCACTCCTGAAACCAACGAATTTTTGGTAGCATTGCTCGTGATTTCAGTGCATTGAACGTATAACCACTGACTTTAATACCCTGCAAACCTAAGGGTGCGATTAGCCGGCCGCTTTGTAGCTCGCGCTCCACAAGCAGCAAACTTTCTAGGCAGACCCCGAGTCCATCAACAGCCGCACTCACGGCCATAAATGATCGGTCAAACCGCAGTCCGCGTGCGATGTCTAGGCGCACCTTTTTATTCGCGGCCACCCAATCGCGCCAACTCACGAGACACCATTCGCTATGAATCAACTGATGCTGTCGCAAATCCTCTGCTTTGAGTATCGGACCCTTCTCCTCTAATAGCGCGGGAGAGCATAGTGGCACAACTGTTTCTGTGGGGAAGGGTAGGGCCAGGATGCTAGATGACTGAACTCGGGTAAAACCATAGCGAATATCGACATCAGTGGCTTCGCTCGTTAGATCCATAGCGCCCGTGGATGCATTTACGCGTACATCAATGTCTGGATAGCGGGCGCTAAAGCGGGCGAGCCGTGGCATCAACCACTGGGCGGCAATGCTGGGAGCGCAGTGAATGGTGAGGATGTCGCTCTTTTCAAAGCGACTTACGTTACGTGCGGCTGTCTCAATCTTGGCAAAGGCGGAGGAGACATCCTCGCTGAATCGCCTGCCTGCGTCGGTCAGCACCACCGAGCGGTGGATGCGATGGAAAAGTTTCGCGTTGACCTGCTCTTCCAGGGTCTTTATTTGGTGGCTGATTGCAGACGGGGACACATAGAGTTCTTCTGCTGCAACTGCAAAAGAAGAGTGCCTCGCGGCGGCTTCAAAGGCTTGTAAGGCCTTAATTGAGAGACGATTTGGCATAGCAATATTTACATGAATTTAATTCATTTATTGTAGCAAATTAATCTTTTGACCTCAGAGATTCAAGCCCCCAAACTCTCCTCAAGAAGTCGATGACGCTAGGCTCAACAAGTCGGCCACCCCAAGAACCTAGAGGAGAACCCCTTGAATACAAGAGAAATCACCTTGCGCTCACAACTCGCAGAGCGGGCTTATAGGATCCGTCGCAATGCGGTGCTGATGGGCGAGGTGCAGGGCCAAGGCTATGTGGGGCAGGCGCTCGACATCGCTGACGTGCTGGCCGTTGCTTACTTTCATGCCATGCAATACCAGCCGAGTGATCCGGGTTGGGAGGGGCGTGATCGTTTCCTTCTGTCTAACGGCCATTACGCCATTGCCTTGTATGCAGCACTGATTGAGGCCAAGATCATTCCTGAGTCAGAGCTTGAAACTTATGGCAGTGACGATTCGCGTCTGCCGATGTCGGGAATGTCGAGTTACACGCCCGGAATGGAAATGTCCGGTGGATCGCTGGGCCAGGGTCTCACGATCGCCGTCGGTCATGCGCTGGGATTGAAGCGCAAGCGGTCCAAGTCCAGGGTCTTCACCCTGTTTTCCGATGGCGAACTGGATGAAGGCGCTATCTGGGAGGGGCTGATGTCTGCAGCTCACTGGAAACTCGACAACATGATTGCGATGGTTGACGTGAATAATCAGCAGGCTGATGGGCCTTCATCTCAGGTGATGGCGTTTGAGCCACTCACCGAAAAAATGCAGGCTTTTGGCTGGTACACCCAACGCATTAATGGCAACGATCTTGATGCTGTGATTGCCGCTTTCGACAACGCCCTGACATATGCAGCGCCACAGCCACGCATGATCATCTGCGACACCAAGATGGGTTGTGGTGTACCGTTTTTAGAACAACGCGAAAAGAATCACTTCATCCGAGTTGAACCCGAAGAGTGGCAACTTGCTCTGCAGGCGCTTGAAGCCGGGAGATCGAAATGAATATAGTGGTCGCAAACCCAAAACTAAAGACATCCGCGATGATTGCCTCTATCGCGAGCGAGGGTCAGCGCACTAAAGCTGCTCCCTTTGGTGAGGCGTTGGTGAAACTGGGTCAGTCTCGTAGCGAGGTGGTTGGCATGACCGCTGATCTTGCAAAGTACACCGACCTTCACATCTTTGCCAAGGTTTTTCCGGATCGCTTCTATCAGATGGGTATGGCCGAGCAGCTGCTGATGGGTGCGGCCGCAGGCATGGCCAAAGAAGGCGCAATTCCTTTTGTTACGACCTATGCCGTATTCGGTACTCGTAGAGCCTATGACTTCATTCACCAGACCATTGGCGAAGACAATCTGAGCGTAAAAATCGCTTGTGCGCTGCCGGGCTTGACCACCGGCTATGGACCTAGCCACCAGGCTGCTGAAGACCTAGCTTTGATGCGTGCGATGCCCAACATGATGGTGATCGATCCATGCGATGCATTGGATATTGAGCAGATAGTGCCTGCGATTGCAGCCTACCAGGGACCTGTTTACATGCGCCTTCTTCGTGGCAACGTACCACTAGTGCTTGACGAGTACAGCTACAAGTTTGAGATCGGAAAAGCGAAAGTCTTACGAGAGGGTAGGGATGTGCTGGTGATTTCCTCTGGCATTTTGACCATGCGCACACTGGAGGCCGCAAAGGCACTGCAGGCCGATCAGGTCGATGTCGCTGTCTTGCACGTGCCCACGATCAAGCCCCTGGATGTATCGACCATTCTGCGCGAAGCAGGTACGTCCGGCCGTCTTGTGGTCGTGGCCGAAAATCATACGGAAATTGGTGGCCTAGGCGAGGCGGTTGCAACGGCGTTGCTGAAAAACGGCGTAACGCCGCCATTTAGACAGATTGCACTTCCCGATGCCTATTTGGATGCGGGCGCGCTGCCGACACTGCATGACCGTTATGGCATCTCCGCGAGCGCAATCTGCGCCAGCATCAAACAATGGTTGTAAATCCTGATTTAACGAAGAGAGGAATTTTCACTATGTCAGCAGAAGGACTTTTGGCCGGCAAGGTCGCAGTTATTACCGGTGCTGCTTCGCCCCGTGGCATTGGCATTGCTACTGCACGGATGTTTGCAAAGCATGGCGCCCGAATCGCCATTTTTGACATCGATGAGCAAGCAGCACAGACAGCGGCCGCATCGATAGGGCCCGAGCATCGTGGCTATCTTTGTAATGTCACTGACAAAGCGCAGTGTGATGCCGCAGTAAACCACGTTGTCGCAGATATGGGACGGCTGGATATTCTCATCAATAACGCCGGTATCACACAGCCCGTCAAGACTCTCGAGATTGACCCCAAAAGCTGGGATCGCATCATGGATGTAAACCTTCGCGGTGTTTTATATATGTCGCAGGCCGTAATACCGCAAATGAAAAAGCAGAAATCTGGATCGATTGCCTGTATGTCTTCTGTCTCAGCACAGCGTGGCGGCGGCATTCTCGGCGGCCCGCATTATTCTGCAGCAAAAGCTGGTGTTCTCGGTCTCGCGAAAGCCATGGCCCGAGAGCTTGGCATCGACGGTATTCGTGTGAACTGTGTCACACCAGGCCTTATTCACACTGACATCAATGCCGACAAAATCAGTGATGAGAAGCGGAAAGAGATCATTGCAGGAATTCCGCTGAACCGTGTGGGTGTTCCAGACGATGTAGCGGGTGCATTTTTGTTTCTTGCCTCAAATCTTTCGTCGTACCTTACCGGCAATACGATTGATGTAAATGGCGGTATGTTGATACACGGATAAGAAAAATTGGTCGAAATATAGTTTTTCGCATTGTATTAATTGCTTGAGTTGTTCCTTGATTTTTAAACATTGATTAAATTAGGAGACTGAGATGAAGTTGAAATTATCCGCTTTTTTAGGCATGGCTTTAATAAGTACCTCGGTATTGGCACAGCAGAAGCTTGTTCTCGGACACGGCGCTGCACCCGGAAACCCCCGTCACGAAGCTTCGATATTATTTGCCAACAAAGTGAAGGAGAAATCAGGCGGCAAGATAGAAGTCCAGGTCGCTCCTAGCGCACAGCTTGGCGATGACGCCGCCATGGTTACCGCATTGCGTTCGGGAACCTTGGACATGTCTGCAAACTCGCAGGGAGCAGTCTCGAATGTTGTGCCGGAGTATGCAGCGTTCGGAATGCCGTTCTTATTTTCTAATTTAAATGCTGCATGGCGGGTCCTTGACGGCCCCCTTGGCAAAGAACTCGCGCAGAAATCCGAAGAGAAAGGTATGGTAGTTCTTGGCTATTGGGACAATGGTATTCGCCATATGTCAAACAGCAAAAAGCCCATCCTCAAGCCTGAGGATCTTAAAGGAATGAAGATGCGGACCCCGCCGGACCCTGTGACGGTGGATATCATGAAATCCGTTGGCGCAGATCCCCAACAGATCAAATTTGCAGAGCTTTATGTTGCCCTCCAGCAGGGTGTGGTGGACGGGCAGGAAAACCCCTTAATGAATATCCATGCGTCCAAGCTGCATGAGGTCAATAAATTTATCTCGCTGACCGGTCACAAATATGAGATGACTCCCTTACTCATCAGCAAACGCTCATGGGACAAGCTGAATGCGGCAGAAAAAAAGGTCCTACAGGATGCCGCTCTTGAGGCTACAAGCTATCAGCGCAAGCTCTCTTTTGATGCCGACAGCCGGTTAGTGGGTGAGCTCAAGACAGCGGGGATACGCGTGGATGTCGTAGATCAGGCGCCGTTTGCGAAGGCGACTGAATCCGTCACGCAGAAGTGGTATAGCAGCCCAATCGGTGATTATGTGAAAAAGGTGGTCGCCGCGGCACGTACGGCCAAATAATCTGTCAAGGCCCGGGTGGCGGAAATCTGCCCGGGTCACCTAAAGAGATGTGTATGAAACAGATTGCAGTGTTGGTCGATCAGGCAGAAACCGTTATGGAGCGTTTTTGTCGGGTAATTGCTTTTATTAGCATGGCCGTTATTTTTGTTGTGTTAACACTCAATGTATTTGCGCGCTATCTGGGCGTGGAGCGGCTTCAGGTCGGAAGCGAAATCCCTGAGGTGTTGTTCCCCTGGTTGGTAGCCTCTTCTGTTGGATTGGCAGCCATCCATGGAGCGCACATAAGTATTCTTCTTTTAGCGGATCGCGCATCGGAGAGTGTGATGCAGTTCGTCGGAACAGCAATGTCACTAGTAACGATCAGTCTGTACTTGCTTGGTCTGAGCATCGTGATGGATTTAATGCCAATTGTGAAAGACGACAAATCACCGATGTTGGGCATCTCGCTTGGCTGGACGTATGCTGCGATCGGCGTCTCGTTCCTTTCGATCATCATTAATCAATTTGCATCGCTATGCAGGATTTGGGGGTTTTCTAAGCGCAAACCGCCTGAGCATATCGATTCGAAACAGGCTGTCGGCTAAGGAAATGGGATGAGTATACTTCTGACCTTTTCGTTTTTTTTGCTCGGACTGCTCGCGTTACCAATCGCGCATGCATTACTTGCTGCCTCTGCTTTGTCCGTAGGCATCTTCAATCCGAAGGTCATCAATGTGATCGTTGAGCAGATGGTGTCTCAGTCACAAAGCTTTCCCTTAATCGCAATCCCATTTTTTATGCTCACAGGTAGTCTAATGATGGGCGGAAAGTTAGGCCAGAGCCTAATTTCATTAGTAACGCTTTTTGTTGGACGTTTCCACGGCGGCCCGGCGCAAGTGGGCGTCTTATCGTCAACCGTTTTCGGTGGGGTGTCTGGTTCAGCAGTTGCGGATGCATCTGCCATAGGCTCCCTACTCATTCCGTGGCAGAAGAAAATAGGCTACCCACCTGCATTCTCGGCGGCTACCCTAGCATCAGCGGCCACTATCGATATATTAATACCGCCTTCAATCCCGTTCATTCTCTACGCGCTTGCATCGGGGGCCTCGATTGGTGCGTTGTTTTATGCGGGAATCCTGCCCGGACTTTTGCTTTGTTTTGGTTTTATGGCTGTTTGCTATCTCGTGGGTCGTTCGAGAGATTTTCCAAGAGTGACTGAAGTTATGAGTCGGAGAGAATTCTGGCGTCTTTTCGCGTATTCAGCTCCGGCGTTGGTGATGCCAGTACTGATTGTTGTTCTGTTGCGCTTCGGAATCGCTACTCCAACGGAGGTATCCATCCTCACCACGCTGTATGCGCTCCTTGCGTCAGCTTTGATTTATCGCGATATCACCGTATCGCGGTTGATGCACTCTGTTATGGAAGCAGCGGTCTCAACGGGAGTTGTATTGCTCATCATCATGACGTCGAGCGTTGTGGGATGGATTATCACATTCGACCAAATGCCGGCAGTATTTACAAAGTTTGCAAACGAGGTTTTGCAAGAAAAATGGCTGATTATTCTGGCTATGAATCTCTTAATGTTGGTTGTCGGCATGTTCATGGATTTGCCAGCGGCCGTACTTTTGCTCGCCCCAATTTTTGTTCCACTGGCGCAATCCGTTGGAATGGATACGGTTCAACTTGGCGTAATGATGGTTGTGAATTTAGCGATTGGATTGTATACACCGCCGGTGGGTACAACACTTTTTATCACTAGTTCGGTCGCTGGGGTAAAGATTGGAGCGACGGTGAAAGAGTTGATTCCTTTTTACGGTGTCGCACTTCTGATTCTCGGGCTTGTGAGCTATGTCCCAGCTTTTATTCTTCGGTAGGTCGTCTTTTTAGGGGTTGTAGTGGCAGCTATATTCGACGTGTCTGCAGCGCGCCTGGCGAATGCAATTCGGTTTTTATCAATTGATGCGATTGTGAAGGCCAAGGAGGGGCACCAAGGTGTGCCCCTCGGGATGGCGGAAATCGCCACAGCTCTCTTTACTCAGCATATGAAGTTTTATGCGGCTGAGCCAACTTGGTTCGATCGCGACCGTTTTGTCTTGTCTAACGGGCACGGTTCGATGCTGCTGTATTCACTACTCTTTCTGACAGGTTATCAAAAGATTGGGATTGACCAGATTAAGACTTTTCGTGAGCTGGGTTCCCATTGCGCCGGTCATCCTGAATTCGATCTTAAGGCGGGTATAGAGGTCACGACCGGGCCACTAGGGCAGGGAATTGCGAACGCTATGGGTATGGCCATTGCAGAGGCCTATCTGAATGGCCGTTACGGCGATGGCATTGTGAATCACTACACGTATGCTTTTGTAGGTGACGGATGCCTGCAGGAGGGCGTGGGGCAGGAAATGATTTCTCTGGCGGGTCATCTGCGGCTTGGCAAGCTGATTCTTTTTTGGGATGACAATCAGATTACCGATGATGGTGCTACACACCTTTCGATCAGTGAAGATGTAAGCGAGCGATTTCGT
>JBEDHZ010000099.1:0-7754 GCA_041173845.1 Pseudomonadota bacterium | reverse complement strand
GTTCGAAATTTCAAAAATAAGTCAGCCAGAGCGTTATTTTTTGGTAGCTGCGACGGGTGATGAAGTACTGGATTGGCGTCAGATGGTGCAACACTACCCCGGCGCACGTCATAAAATCATTCAGGACAGCGATCATGGCCTATCTGATTTCAGAAATTATATGGATGAAATCATTGAATTTTGCGCACACTAACGTCGTCATGATTTAGTGAATAGAAGTAGTTAAGTTTCTTTTTAGTCTCATCAATGAATTTATTTTTCGAAGAATCCGGCGACTTTAAAGCAGGCACCGTGCTAACTCAGCAAGGTGAAGCATTTCAAGTCGAAACACTCACAGGCAAGCGCAGTAAAGTGCGCGCGCGCGATGTGCTGCTCCAATTCGATACGCCGTCGCCCAGCGAATTGATTTCCAAAGCTACCTCGTTGTCACATCAGATGGATGTCAGTTTTCTGTGGGAAGTCGCAGGTGAACAAGAATTTGGTTTTGCTGATCTTGGTCTGGAATATTTTGGTCATGCGCCTAGTCCTGAAGAATCCGCAGGATTGTTGTTGACCCTTGCTTCAGCGCCTATTTATTTTCACAAAAAAGGTAAAGGTCGATATAAAGCCGCGCCGGCAGAAATATTGAAAGCGGCATTAGCTGGCGTCGAAAAGAAAAAGCAACAAGCACTACTGCAAGCAAAGCAAGTAGAAGAACTCAAAGCCGGACAGCTTCCGGCAAGCATGGCGTCGCTGGTGAATCAACTGCTATTCAAGCCAGATAAGAACAGTATCGAATACAAAGCGCTGGATACCGCAGCTCAAGAACTTCAAACAACGCCAGCGCGATTAATGCTTTCAGTCGGCGCGATTTCCTCAGCGAGGGAATTGCATATGAATCGCTTTCTCTCCGCCTGTTTTCCGCGAGGCACAGGGTTTCCTGAGATAGCTATACCCGCTAAACCGGAATTAGTGAGTGCGGATGTTCAAGCATTTTCTATCGATGATGTGACGACTACGGAAATCGACGATGCTTTTTCTGTTCGCGAATTAGGTGACGGAAAAATCAGAGTAGGCATACATATCGCTGCCCCAGGTATGGGCATTGCACCGGGCGATGTGATTGATAAATTGGCTCGCGAGCGCATGAGCACGGTATACATGCCGGGTGACAAAATCACCATGCTGCCCGATGAGTTGGTGAGTGAATTTACTTTGGCTGAAGGCGATGTCCGTCCGGCTTTATCGCTATATGCGACGATCGACACCACAGATTGGTCCGTGATTGCGACCGAGACAGTGGCCGAAGCTGTGCCAGTCGCCGCCAACTTGCGTCACAACGATCTCGACGAACTGGTCACCGAAGAAAATTTAGCAGCAGGTCTGGGTGAGTATCCCCATAAAAAAGAAATTCAATTGCTGTGGCAATGGGCGCAGACATTGGAGCGCGGGCGTATGCAAAAGCGTGAAAGTTTTGGCTTGCGACCTGAGCAAAATAATCGCGTTGATTTTAATTTTTACGTGCAAGATGAAATCGTTACGATTAATCGTCGCAAACGCGGTGCGCCGTTAGATAAGATCGTTGCAGAGTTAATGATTTATGCCAATAGCAGTTGGGGACTTCTACTGCATGAGCATGGTGTGCCCGGTATCTATCGTACTCAGGGTTCCGGTAATGGTTGGGCGGCACGCATGCAAGTTCGTATGCTCACGCATGCGGCCCCGCATCAGGGCTTAGGTGTTGATCAGTATGCGTGGAGTACATCACCGCTACGGCGTTACACCGATCTGGTCAACCAATGGCAAATACTCGCTTGCTTAAAACATGGCGTAACCGCCCCTCTGGTCGCGCCATTCAAGGCCAGAGATGCTGATTTATTTGCGATTGTTTCTGCTTTTGACGCCGCGTATGCGGCCTATGCAGATTTTCAAAACATCATGGAGCATTACTGGTGTTTGCGTTGGCTTAGCCAACACGAGGCACGTAAAGTTCAGGCCGTTCAGATTAAAGATGATTTGCTTAAGTTGGTGGAGATTCCATTGATTCTCCCAATGGTAGGCGTTAAACATCCGCGCGGCACTCAGCTGACGATAGAACTCATTTCCTGGGACGAGGTTGACCTATCAGTCCAAGCTCGCTTATTGGAAGTCAGCCAGGCAGTGCTCGCCGTTGATGAGGATAATGATTTTGAAGATGGCGATAGCATCGATCAGAGCGAGCAAGTCGTAGAGCATGTGTTGAGTGAAGAGTCGGGTGCCAACACATTGACTGTCAATGCGGATCCGATCATTCAATCCAATTCGGATTCATCGACGTCTGCCCCATGATCAGCGCGACAGCAAAAGAAGATCAACGGCTTTGGATAGCTGTCGGTTTCTCATTTTTGCTGCATGCCGCTCTACTGGCAGTGAAATTTGCGCCACCGACTAGTTCGACATCCAAACCCTTATCTAGCAGTTTGGAAATCATTCTCGTCAATGCGCGGCACGATAAAGCACCCGTTAATGCTGAGGCGCTTGCACAAGCGAATTTATCCGGCGGAGGAAATGCTGAACTCGGCCGAGCACGTTCGCCATTGCCTAATCTTCAGCAGTCTGTCGATGGTAATCACATAGAAACTCAGCGTAGAAAAATCGCCGAGCTTGAACAACAGCAGGAACGCATGCTGTCTCAATTATCGACGCTGTCTAAAGAGCGAATTAAAACCGCTGATAAATCGATAAAAAAATCAGTGAATGTCAGTGCTACGCCAGAGTCTATGGACACGGCAGCCTTAGCCAGGCGAGAAGCAGAAATTGCTCGACAGGTAGCCGACTACAACAAGCGTCCGATAAAAAGTCAGCTCACGCCTAGTACACGTGAAGTATCGTATGCCGTGTATTACGCCATGTTACAAAAGCAAATTGAGCGAACCGGGACGCGATATTTTCCTCAGCAAGAGGGTAAAAAAATCTATGGCGAACTCATCGTGTACATACCGGTTTATCAAGACGGTTCGATTTATGAAAAAGAAGGCGGGCCGCGGATAGAAAAAACATCAGGCAACCGCATGCTTGATCATGCGGCATTGGCGATTGTGCGTCGTGCTGCGCCGTTCGGTAGTTTCCCGAAAGGCGCTCTGGGTGATGGTAAGACCCATGTTTGGGAGATAATCACGCGTTTTCGTTTTACGCGCGATGAAATTCTTGAAACTAGCGCTGCCGGGGGATAAGTGGTGAGTGTGAAAGACCGTTACGTAGTCATTGGTAATCCTATCGCGCATAGTAAATCGCCTCAAATACATGCGCGATTCGCTGAGCAAACCTCACAATCGATTGACTACGAACGTTTGCTGGCGCCACTGGATGCGTTTGATCAGACTCTGAAATCATTGATCGCATCAGGAGGTCGTGGCGCGAATGTGACCGTTCCTTTTAAGTTGGATGCGTTTCGTGCAGCGACTCAGCTATCGGCACGTGCGCGTGCTGCTGAAGCGGTCAACACTTTGAGATTTGATGCAGGTGAGATTTTTGGCGACAACACCGATGGCGTTGGTTTGGTTCGTGACATTGTCCACAACGCAAAATTTACTATTTCTGGCAAGACCGTGCTTTTACTTGGTGCTGGTGGGGCGGCGCGTGGCGTTATACAAGCGTTGCTGGCTGAAAGCCCGTCACAACTCGTCATTGCTAATCGAACTCCCGAGCGCGCCAATACATTGGTCGTGCAATTTTCGCATGAAGCGAAGGGTGTTTTGCACGCCAGTAGCTTTGCAGATTTAAAATCGAATTTTGATTTGATAATCAATGCTACATCAGCGAGTTTGGCGTCTGAACTTCCTTCCGTGCCTGCGTCGATATTTGCATCGCAAAGTTTTGTATACGACATGATGTATTCGTCTCATCCCACCTTGTTTATGCAACTCGCGGCTTCTCACGGAGCGATGACTCGCGACGGCTTGGGCATGTTAGTCGAGCAGGCAGCCGAGTCATTTTTTGTTTGGCGCGGTGTGCGTCCCGAGACCGCTTCGGTTTATCAGTGGCTTAGATCTCAGCTATGAAATTGCGGCGCAAGATTATGCTCTGGCTGGTGGCATTGCCATTGGCGCTGCTGCTGTTGATTCAGGCGTGGTATCTGCTCCATATTTGCTGGTGGGTGAATCACAATCCGACGTCCACAGCGTTTATGCGAACGCAATTAGAAAAACTTCAGGAAAAAAATCCGAACGCAAAATTACAGCACACCTGGGTACCTTACAACCGAATCTCAGTTCATCTTAAGCGAGCCATCATTGCCGCTGAAGATGCAAATTTTGCCGAGCACGATGGTGTGGACTGGGAAGCCTTGCAGAAAGCCTACGAAAAAAATGCCAAGAAGGGCAAGGTGGTTTCTGGCGGCTCGACTATCACTCAACAGCTAGCTAAAAACTTATTTCTTTCTGGACAGCGCAGTTATTTGCGTAAAGCCGAGGAAATGGCGATTACCTTTATGCTGGAGATGGTGATGGACAAACGTCGTATATTTGAGATCTATCTGAATGTTATTGAATTGGGCTCAGGTATATTTGGCGCAGAAGCTGGCGCGCAGCGCTACTTTGGCGTGCATGCATCTGCCCTTGGACCTGCTGAGGCAGCACGTTTGGCGGTGATGCTGCCCAACCCGCGCTACTTTGGTAAACACATGGACTCGAATTATCTTGCCCGCCGCAGCGCTCTCATACAGCAGCGCATGAATAGCTCAGACTTGCCCTAATCCAGACTCCATTCGGTAACGTCCTAATGTTGGTCAACCCAGATTGATCATACAAATTCAAATTATCTGTAAACCGAGCGTTCCTAACCTTGCCTCCGATGCGCTATCTCAGTAAACTCGCGGGGTTTAGAACAACGGAGACCCTCTTTGGGCAGTCCCTCTTCATTTCACCGACCGTCATTTGACGGGCCCGTCGCAAGTTAAGGTGCACTTCAATGCGCCGCTGGCCGGGTTCCGGTGAGCAGGCGCGCAAGGCCTAACGGCCGCGTTTCCTGGTTTTATATTTTTGCAGATAGCCACGCTGCTGTCGTTGTTGCGTGCTACGCGGCTGGGAGAACTGATGATTAATGTATTCGTGCTGCAAAATGGCCGACTAAGTCAGGCCAACATCGAGACCCGAGAGGACTTGGAAAAAACATCGCCGATCTGGGTTGATTTGACCGACCCTAGCGATGAAGAACGCGATTGGGTTCGTCAAATCTATGGCGTGACGCTGCCAGATGAAGATGAAGTCAAAGACATTGAAGCGTCCGCTCGTTACTACGAGGCTGATAATGGCGATCTGCATCTGCGTTCCGATTTTCTTTTAGAAGAAGATGAAGGTGAGTCGCGTGTAGTGACTGTCGCTTTTATTTTGGCGAAAGAGTTACTGTTCTCCGTACATAACGATGATCTGCCAGTATTTCGTTTAGTACGTTTGCGTGCGCGTTCCCGTCCGGGATCGATTGGTGATTTCAAAGATGTGTTGCTTGATCTGTACGCGACCGATGTTGAATACTCAGCCGATGCACTTGAGGGTATTTATTTAAATCTGGAAGAAGTCAGTCGTAGCGTTTTGCAAAAAGAATTCAGCGACCAAGATGCCGCTGAGTCTTTGAGCGCGATGGCTCGTGAGGAAGATTTGAATGGCCGCATTCGTCGTAACATGATGGATACGCGTCGTGCAGTCAGCTTTTTGATGCGTGGCCGCTTGTTAAATTCAGATCAATTTGACGATGCACGGCAGATTTTGCGCGACATCGAATCGTTGGATGGTCATACCGCTTTCTTGTTCGACAAAATTAACTTTTTAATGGATGCCACGGTCGGTTTCATTAACATTAATCAGAATAAGATAATCAAAATTTTCTCGGTCGCCTCGGTCGCATTTTTACCGCCGACACTGATTGCTAGTATCTACGGAATGAATTTCCGCATACTGCCCGAACTTGACTGGTCATTCGGTTATCCGATGGCACTGGTATTGATGATGATTAGTGCCGTCACCCCGTTTTGGTATTTCCGTCGGCGAGGCTGGCTGAAATAATTTGGGCTAGGCTGATTGCCTGCGCAAACGTTTCTGTTTATTGAAGCAGGGTTTAATTAGGGTGCAGCGATGCACCCTAATTATTTTTGAGGACGTTTATTTACTTAACTTAGCAAACGCCTTTTTCGCAATGCTAATCGTTTGCTCAATCACGGCATCATCATGTGCTGCGGAGACAAAGCCGGCTTCAAAGGCAGACGGTGCGAGGTAGACACCTTCGTCCAGCATGGCATGAAAAAATTGATTAAACAGATCTTTGTTACACGTCATCATTTCCGTGTAATTGGTCGGTATTTTGTCTTTGAAATAAATACCAAACATTCCACCAACCGCATTCCCACAAAAGGCAATTCCACTTGCAGCAGCTTGTGCGGATAAGCCATCAATGAGTTTACGAGCTTGCTTGCTCAGATTTTCATAGAAGCCGGGCTTTTGAATAATTTTTAGCGTAGCCATGCCCGCAGCTACGGCGACCGGATTACCGGATAACGTACCTGCTTGATACACCGGACCGAGTGGAGCCAGATGTTTCATCAAATCAGCGCGACCACCAAACGCCGCCACCGGTAAACCTCCACCGATGACTTTGCCCAATACAGTCATATCAGGCTGTATTCCATACAATGACTGAGCGCCACCCAGAGCGACACGGAATCCCGACATCACTTCATCGAACAGCAACAACGCGCCGTGTTGACTGCAGAGATCGCGCATCACTTTTAAAAATTCTGGCGTTGCCGGTAACAGATTCATGTTGCCTGCTACAGGTTCCACAATCACTGCTGCGACCTGATTACCCATTTTTTTGAAGACTTCTTCGAGCTGGGCTGGATTGTTGTAATCCAAGACCATCGTGTGTTTAGCAAAATCTTCCGGTACACCCGACGACGTTGGATTGCCAAACGTTAGAAGACCGCTGCCCGCTTTAACCAGCATGGAATCAGCGTGACCGTGATAGCAACCTTCAAATTTAATCACTAAGTCACGACCGGTTGCGCCACGCGCTAAGCGCAAGGCACTCATGGCGGCTTCGGTGCCTGAGGAAACGAGTCGCACTTGTTCGATCGATGGCACGATGCGACAAATTTCTTCGGCCATTAAAATTTCACCCTCGGTGGGTGCGCCAAACGATAAGCCGCGTGCCGCTGCGTCTTGAACGGATTTAACGACATCGGGATGAGCGTGTCCCACAATTGCGGGTCCCCATGAGCCTATGTAGTCTATATAGCGTTTACCATCGGCATCCCAGAACGACGCGCCTTCGGCGCGCGTAATAAATCGGGGTGTGCCACCGACTGATTTAAATGCGCGAACCGGTGAATTGACGCCACCAGGCGTACTACGCTGAGCGCGGGCAAACAGGGTTTCATTATTCGACACGTTATCTCCCGTGGTTATTGATGGCTTCTTGCACTGAAGCTTTTAAGTGTAGTGTTTATTTTATTTTAGGATGCGCTTGGATCGATATCGCCTTCGCGCGCCCAGAAAAAGCGATCAAGTACTAGCTTACCCATGCCAAGTCGCTGAGCATGTGTCAATGCAGCGTTGGTAAATTCTTCAGCTTCTGATACGGCTTCGGGCACATCCAGGCCATTTGCCAGCATCGCCGCCATGGTGGCCGATAAAGTATTTCCAGCGCCGACGAATGGGCCGGCTTGTCGGGGCCAACCTGTACTGCGCACCAAGCCATCTTCTGAAAAAAGTAAATTGGTCACTTCAGCCGCTTCGCCGGGTGCA
>JBEDHZ010000098.1:0-7765 GCA_041173845.1 Pseudomonadota bacterium | reverse complement strand
GTGATTGCCTCCACTCAGCACTTATTAGCAAAGAAAAATAAATTAACCCTGACAGATCTCACCGAACAAAAATTCATTTTGAGGGAGCGTGGATCGGGCACACGAATGGCGGTCGATAAATTCTTTAAATCCAAAAAATTTAAACCTGATTTACGAATGGAATTAGGTAGTAATGAAGCCATACGCGAAGCAGTTGCTGGAGATTTAGGTATCGCCGTTATTTCTAAACATGCGCTTGCAGAATCGATTAACCGAAAAGATATTAAAATTCTTACCGTCGCTGAATTCCCCATCCAATCAGCCTGGCATATTGTTTCACGCAAGGGGAAAATTCTCCCCCCTTTAGCACGGTATTTCAACGATCATCTGATACAGTCGGTAAATGGATAACACTAAAAACTAGCTATCAAATTAATCTTATTAAAAAAATTTAACTAGGAGATACCATGTTGCTCGATGTACGAACCTATACCTGTAAGCCAGGCACCATAAAAAAACATCTGGCTCTCTATGAAAAATTTGGCAAGACACCACAGGTACGTAACCTTGGCGCGCCAATACTTTTCGCTTTCGTTGAAACTGGCAACCCGAATGAATACATGCATATCTGGCAGTATAAAAATGCCGGAGACCGTGAAGAACGCCGCGCCAAGCTATGGCAAGATCCAGAATGGCTAGACTATGTTGCAAAAAGTGGAGAGCTGGGCGCTCTAGAAACCCAGCAGAATAAATTAATGAAGCCTGTTGATTTCTTCCCTTGAGAAGAATGCGCTGATTAAGAAAAAATCCGCGCGGGCTGTAGCATCAAAAAACAGCGTGTTCGCCCCGCTCTGGGGCTTCCCCGCCTTGAACCAGCTCCGCATAAAAATCAAATAAGGTCTGAGTGCCAGTCGATGGGGTTGCAGAAGCATCATAAGTCCCTGACTGCGCATCCCACACCAACATCGATTCAGTCGCGTAGTAGCGCCCTATACGCGCCAATTCGGCTTTATCAGCCAGCGATGGAATCACTCGTCCTAAAAAACTTAATACAGCAATGATCACATCCATCATTGCTACGGGTATCTGCTTGAATCGAACTTCCTGACCCAATAACTCAAATAATTTTTCGCCCTGCTCGCGCGGCGTGATTGCAGCACCCGGTCCGCCAATGGGCAAAATACGATTGTGCCGAGTCTGATCGTGAATGCAGCCTGCCATGTAATCACCCAAGTCGCTATCGCTAATAGGCTTACAGGCAGTAAGCGTCCCATCGCCAAATAATAGAAAAGGTTTCCCTTTTTTTACTCGCTCAAATTGCCCTGATAGTGATTTAAAAAAAGCCGTGGGTCGAACAATAGAGTACGTCATCCCAGACTCGATCAATGCTTTTTCAAAGGCTAGCTTGGCATGTTGAAATGCCAGCAAAGGCTTTTGTACACATATCGCTGATAACAAAACAAACTGAGAAACACCTGCTAATTTCGCAGCTTCTAATAGAGAAATATGCGCTTGGTAATCGATAGCCCAAGCATCTTTCGGTACGCCAGTACGCGAGGCAAGGCACGACACAACTACATCAAATCGTTCACCTTTAAAGCCTTGATCTTTTAATGACTCTGTATGACTTACATCACCAAACCGAACAGATGCACCATCGAATAATTGAGCTGTCTGCTCTGGCAGTAAAGCTCCACCAGGACCAGAACGCTGACGAACAAAGCACACAACCTCATGCCCCTGATTGATCAACGAACGTACCGTCGCACGGCCTATCGTACCCGTCGCACCTAGAACGAAGATACGTTTGCGTGAACCCGCGATCGTGTTTGTAACGGATATGTCAGCGTGTGGAAGTGTCATGATGCGTGATCAAAAATAAACTACTATTAGCGACGATGATTAATCTGAGTTTGCCATTTTTAACCAGGATGAATACACCATTTAAAGCCATGATTTACTTACTGATTGCTGGCATTGTAGCGTGTGCTTATTGGGTATGGACACCGGATAAAGACCCTGACCAACTCAGGACCAACTACGCTCAATCACCAAGCGCGTTTATAAAAATTGCGGGCACAAGCGTTCACTACCGCGATAGCGGTTCAAAATCGGCACCGGCGCTAGTTTTTTTGCACGGGTTTGGCTCTAGCTTGCATACGTGGGAAGAATGGTCCAAGACGCTCGAGAAAAATTATCGCGTGATACGGCTCGACTTACCTGGCTTTGGCCTAAGTGGCGAGAACGATGACAACGATTTTTCAGATATGCATGACATAGCCGTCATCATGGGATTGCTTGATGAGTTAGGAATAAACAAAGCGAGCTTTATTGGTAATTCGCTGGGCGGCAAACTCGCCTGGCGCATTGCATCAGCTTACCCAGAACGGATTGAAAAACTGGCACTGATTTCACCGGATGGATTTGCCAGCGAGGGATTTGATTACGACAAACAACCTCAACCCTCATTCATGTTGAGCGTTATGACGATTGCTTTACCCAAGCCGCTACTGAAAATGAGTCTGGCGCCTGCCTACGCCGATCAGCATTCACTAACGCCTGCCATGGTTGATCGCTACCATGACTTGATGTGTGCACCTGGTGTTAGAAAAAGTATCGTAGCTAGGTTTAATCAAACACTGCTAAAAGATCCTGTGCCGCTGCTGCAAACAATTCAAGCAGATACTTTATTGATGTGGGGGGAGCGTGACGCAATGATTCCTGTTGCGAATGCATCGGACTATATCAAGGCCATACCAAACAGCCGCTTGATTGTGTTGCCCAACGTCGGGCATCTACCGCAAGAAGAGCAACCCGGATTTAGGCTTGGCGGCTTTACAAAAATTTTTGCACGAATGACCCGCGTCAGCGCATTAAGTCTATTCAGCAGGTTCAGTGAATCTAGGTTCAGTGCGCGTCAGCGTGTGTCGCGCTTGACGATACGAATTTCATGGGCCAGGAAACCCAGAGCCAAATCAACATAACGCCAGCACAGGCTAAAAATAATCCAGGCAATCCAATCGAACGACTGATCACGCCACCCAATGCTCCACCAGCAAAAATGCCCAACGACTGCAGCGTGTTGTAGACACCAAGCACAGCGCCTCGCGATTCAGGTGCAGCCATGCGGGATGCCAAGCTTGGCTGACTAGCTTCAAGAATATTGAAGCCACTAAAAAATAAAAATATGAGACTACCCAGAGTCCACACATCGGGCGTGGTTTGCGATAAATAATACATACCTATCAACACAACAACGACACACACAATAGACGACAAAAACAAGGGTTTTAATTTACCGCGTCGCTCTAATCGAAATAGCGTGAGCCCCATAAACACAAAGGACAACAGCACCGCAGGTAGATAAACCCAACCATGATCTTTGCTACTCACACCCGCTTGCGTTAACAGACTAGGAATACCTACCCACATCGCTAACTGCACGGCATACAAAACAAACACACCAAAATCTAGGCGCAATAAATCGGACTGAGTTAAGGTCGTACGCAGCTGTGTGAATGTTTGGCGCGATGCGGTCTTTTCTATCGCTACTTCATGCGGCGTCCAATATGCGACGATGAGTATGCCTAGCAGCGCCATAACCGCACTGATAGCGAAGATTCCACTCAGGCCAACGCTGGCTGCCAATAACGGGCCGATGATCAGAGACAAAGCAAACATCAATCCTATGCTCGCACCTATTAGGGCCATACCTTTGGTTCTAACGTGATCGCGTGTCTGATCAGCTAAGAGAGCTGTTACAGCGGCCGAAATCGCGCCACCACCTTGTATCGCGCGTCCCAGTGCAAGCCCAGTTACGCTGGTCGCAGTGGCTGCCACGATGCTTCCCAAACCGAGCAACAATAGACCAAACACAATCACTCGCTTACGACCGAATCTATCGGCAGCCAAACCAAAAGGTATTTGTAGCGCTGCCTGGACCAATCCATACATACCCATCGCCAAACCAACACTCGATGGATCATCACCACCCGGGTACTGACGTGCTTCCATAATAAAAACCGGTAGCACCATGAATAGGCCGAGCATGCGCATCGAATAAATCGTTGCGAGGGAAAAGCATGAACGCTTTTCATCCGAACTTAATGCTAAGTTGACTGCAGAATTTTCCGGGGTAGACATGATGTGGGCTATGCGGGATATCGAGCTCATCGACTAGCCAAAAGCACTAGCCGATGACAATGTATTTTGTATGAAGGAATGTGCGACCACGTGTGGATTACTTTCCACGGGCGCGAGCTGCGCGCAAAGGTCAGAGATTACCATGACAGCGGCAAAAATTACTTATAAGGATTAGCCAGATTATCGTGACTGGCAAGACTAGTTGCAGCCACCGAGTGCAGCAACTGTATTAAGAGCTTGAGTATTAAACGGAAAATAAATTTCGCGCTAATTCCACGGCTGTTGCCGCATCGCTTGCAGCACCATCGGCACCGACTTCTTTATACAAATCGGGGGACACGGCTAGTAAGGGTCCGCCAATTAAAATCTTAGCGTTGCTATTGGCTGATGATGATCGGATGGTACGAATAGTCTTAATCAACGATTCGACATGGGCATCGATACCTACTGATAAGCCAATCACCTCAAACCAATCTTTTTTAACAGCTTCTAGCAAGGCTGTTTCAGACGATCCAAGTTCCATCCAGACTTGCCAACCCTCTCGACGGAAAAATTCTGAAACCATCAGTACACCAAAGGTGTGCTGGGAACCTGGCACAGGCGCAAATAATGCGCGCATACCATCCATGGCTAATTTACGCTTTTCTTGGAATTCTGACCCCAAACGAAGAGTCATCTGCTGCATCCTAACCAAGCCTATCGTTACCTGAGTAAAGTCACATATATCCTCTTCCCAGAGATATCCCAAATGTCTGGCAGCAGGTGCAAGCAAATGCAAAAATATAGCTTCAGACCCCAAGCCTTCAGCCATCAGTGACTGTACAAAGGTGTCGGGTGCATCCGCATCCGATTCGATACACAGTTGAGCAAAGCGAGCGATTTCTTCTTGAGTGGGGAGATTGGTTCTTACTCTATCAGTAGAGATAAATGGTGTAGCAGACTCATTAGCCTTTAACAAATTAGGAATAATTTGCGATTCGAGAATTTCCATCAAAGAGGCTTGGCAGACATCTTTGTTGTTTTTGTTGTCCGAATAGCGAGAAGACCTAGTCGTGTCATTGGATGACTCATCCGCTGACATAAACCAGAGCTTTTTCTTTGGAATGACTGAACGAACTGCTGCAAGTAGATTCAAGTACATGAGTCGTCTCCCCTCGAACCTCGGACTGCCCATCGCAAGTCGCCATTATTTAAATGGCATTTTTAGTAATTTTTTGCGATTGCTTAACTACAATCTAATGAAAATAGCAGAAGTCATTAGGGAAGTAAAAAGAACTTTGAGCGGCTTGATATTCACTTCAGAGGGGCGCGGTTTTTACATGACTCAACAGTATTGTTGGGCGTGTAAAGAGGGAACGAGAGAGGTAAGTCGAGTTACCAAGTGCCTCAGCATTGGTGACTCGACTTAATGAAAACAAGTACAAAAATAAGTTAGCGAAAACAAAACAGCTTAGTCTTCGTAGATGCCTTCCAGTCGATCTTCCAAATCCTCTTCCGCACGCTTCAATTGCGCAAGGGTGGCTTCATCTGGCTTCCAAAATTCGCGATTCGATGCTTCTAGTAAGCGACTTGCAACTCGCGCAGCAGCGGATGGGTTTAGCTTGGCCATACGCTCACGCATTTCTGGGTCAAGCATGAAGGTTTCGGTTAACTTTTGATATACCCACGGTTGCACTTGCCCCGTCGTGGCGGACCAACCCATGGTGTTGGTCACGTGCAGTTCTATCTGACGCACACCTTCGTAACCATTTTTCAATAAGCCCTCGTACCACTTCGGATTTAGCATACGTGTGCGTGTTTCAAGTGCGACTTGCTCAGTCAATGTCCGCACTGTGCCGCTACCTTTGGTTTGATCGCTGATGTAGACAGGGGCGACAGGAGCATCGGGTCCTTTAGCTCGCTTAACAGCGCGGCTAATACCACCCAACGTATCGAAATAAGTATCAATCGTGGTAACACCCAACTCAACTGAATCTAAATTTTGATAAGCCAGATCGACCCCTGACAAAACACTTTTCAGTAACGCTGTTTGTTGTACAGGTCGACCATTCACACCATACGCAAAACCCTTGCGCTTAGTGTAGGTCTCAGCGAGTTCATCTTCATCATCCCAGCGACTGTTGTCGACTAACTGACTCACATTCGAACCATACGCGCCTTCGGCATTACCAAATACACGCAGCGCAGCCGTTTCAAGATCACAGCCATGTTCGGCTTGATGAGCCAGCGCATGCTTACGTATGAAATTCATCTCGAGCGGTTCGTCAGCGGAAGCAGCCAGAAATGCGGCTTCAGCAAGTAATTTAATTTGCAGCGGCAGCAAGTCGCGGAAAATTCCTGACAAGGTAATCACCACATCAATACGTGGACGCCCCACTTCTTCTAAGGGCAACAATTCTGCGCCAGCCATACGGCCATAACTATCAAAACGCGGTTTCGCACCCATCAACGCTAAGGCCTGCGCGATTGGGGCACCTTCATTTTTTAAATTGTCGGTACCCCACAACACCATAGCAATCGTCTCTGGACATTGATTTCCATCGTTCATGTGACGCTTCAGCAGCGTTTCAGCCATACGCTTGCCATCCTTAACAGCGAATGCACTCGGCAAACGGAAAGGATCAAAGCCATGCAGGTTACGGCCTGTTGGCAAAATTTCTGGTGTGCGAATTAAATCACCGCCCGGCGCCGGACGTACATAGCGTCCATCGAGTGCGTGCAGAATGCCGTTGATCTCATTGTCTTCACACAGTAGACGATCAATGTCGACAAGCGACTTCATCATGTCCACATGCTCTGGCGGTATAACAGTCGGTGTGCTTTCAGTCAGCATTGCTTGAATCATGCTGCGCAATTCGGGAGTCGGCTGTACACCATGAGAAGCATCCGCTACGGATAAAAGCATCTCGGTACGCGCCGACACAGACAACGGACGACCAATCACATGCAAGCCTTCAGGGATCAGTGTGTATTCAAATTCCAATACATCGTTGTACAGCTTCTGCATTTTTTCTTCTGCATCATCACCCCAAGCTGGCTCCAAAGATGCTAGCTCTAGCTCCGCTGCTTGCGTCTGCACTAATAGGGTTAATTCTTCACGCTCTGATTCTGATTCAGGCTCGAGTCCGCGCAGACGCTCTAGCGATGCTTTCAAATCAACCAAGCCACTATATAAACCAGCTTGGGTAATCGGCGGCGTGAGATAACTAATCAGCGTGGCTGCAGCACGGCGCTTAGCAATCATGCCTTCCGAAGGATTGTTTGATGCATATAAATAGAAATTAGGCAGATCACCGATCAAGCGATCAGGCCAGCAATCGCCAGACATTCCTGTCTGTTTACCTGGCATGAATTCAAGCGCGCCATGGGTGCCAAAATGAAGAACGGCCGCCGCGCCAAAATCTTCGCGTAAGTAACGATAGAACGCAGAAAATGCATGCGTAGGAGCAAAGCCCTTCTCGTATAACAAACGCATAGGATCACCTTCGTGACCGAAGGCTGGCTGAATGCCCACCAAGACATTACCGAATTGGGCACCCAATACAAAAATCGAACGACCATCACTTTGCTGCTGACCTGGGGCTGGACCCCAATGCGCTTCAATGTCTTTTAACCAGCGCTCACGGCGCACATGATCATCTGC
>JBEDHZ010000097.1:0-11062 GCA_041173845.1 Pseudomonadota bacterium | reverse complement strand
GACCTATTGTCATATAAATCTATTTTAGTGCATGTTGACCAGACTACTCAGTCGCGCGAACGTATACGTCTGGCGGCTGCTATCGCCGAAAATGAACAAGCGCACCTAATTGGAACAGCTATGACGGGGATTTCTCATTTGGTTTTTGAGGAAGGTGCATTCAATCAGCACGATCCCGCCTTTGATCATCATCTAAAAAAATTACGTACTTACGCTGATCAAAGTTTAGAAAGTTTCGCTAACTTAGTTAAAGAAACACGCATAACTTCAGTCGAAGTTCGTTTGATGGATGATGATGCCGTCACTGGGATGACCCAACAGGCACGCTATGCCGATTTAGTCGTAGTGGGTCAGTTTGATCCGGCGTGCGGAGTACCGGGAGTGATGGCCGATTTTCCAGAATCGGTGGTAATGAACAGCGTGCGACCCGTATTGATCATGCCGCACACACGTAAATTCAATGCATTACCAACAAAGATAGCGGTCGCCTGGGATGCCAGTATGACAGCCACCCGCGCCGTCATGAATGCATTACCACTACTTAAGCGCAGCAGCCGGACAGATGTCGTGATCTTCAACCCGACCGTCAATCCAGAAACGCACGGGGAACAGCCTGGCGCAGATATCGCCCTGTACTTATCACGTCACGGTATCAACGTGAATGTTATCTGTCGTGACACGCACGTTAACGAAGGCGAAGCTTTATTGTCTTACTGCGCTGATGAAACCATGGATTTGATTGTCATGGGTGGCTATGGGCACACCCGTTTTCGTGAAATGGTACTTGGCGGCGCAACCCGCGAGATCCTGTTATCGATGACGATACCCGTACTAATGACTCACTAAATACGTCGCTAACGGTACACCACAACCGGCAATACAGCATGCGCTAACACGCGCTGAGTTTCGCTACCTAATAAAAGTTTGTCGAGACCACGACGGCCATGTGATGCAATCCAAATTACGTCGCAATGCTTTTCGTTTGCTGTTGCGATGATTTCTTCATAGGGATGAGTTCCGCGCGTCACAACAATTTCAAAATCCACCTTGGCTTTCTCGGCCAAGATTTTTATCTTAGCGGCATTCGCTTGCGCTGTTTGATCTTGCGCCTCTTCGTAAATCGATAAATCCAACATCGCACCCGCCTCTGGCATGAGCATGTAGGGATACGACTGCGCCACTGACAAGACAACAATACTCGCCTTGTTAATAGCTGCAAACTCTATCGCTGCCATGGCTGATTTTTCAGAGATAGGTGATCCATCGGTAGGCACAAGAATTTTTTTAAACATGACAACTCCTCAGAGTGATTCGACTTGCCATGACTCTAGCAAAGCGCACTGTAAAAAAATTGACCTCGATCAAATTGGCCAGAGAGGAGGCTCATCCATCAAGGCGACTTGCTCCCTCAGCTCGAGAATACGATCTTGCCAATAACGAACCGTATTAAACCAAGGGAACGCCATAGGAAACGCCGGATCCTCCCAGCGCATGGCTAACCACGCCGAGTAATGCAATAACCTGAGCGTACGCAACGCTTCCAATAGATACAACTCACGCTGATCAAATTCAAAAAAGCTCTCATAGCCCGCTAGCACATCGCTCAATTGTCGACTCATCTCTGCTCTATCGCCGGACAGCAGCATCCAAAGATCTTGAATGGCGGGACCCATACGACTGTCATCAAAATCGACAAAATGTGGCCCCTGATCAGTCCATAGCAAATTACCTGGATGGCAATCACCATGCAGCCGCAAAAGACGTATATCGCCTGCGCGTTCATAACAATGACGCACACCCTGCAACGCTTGATCAGCAATGCTGATCCAACTCTGACGTAATTCTTGTGGAATGAAATCGTGCTCTAACAACCAGGCTCTGGGCCGTTCACCAAAGCTCGCTATATCTAAGTTATCACGATGAGCATAATTTTTTCTAGCGCCTGTCGCGTGAATACGCCCCATGAAACGACCTATCCACTCCAGTCGACCCGGTTGGTCTAATTCAGGCGTTCGTCCACCTTGACGTACAAAGACGGCGAAGCGATAACCTTGATATCGATGCAGCATTTCATTCTGCACAATCATTGGTGCGACGACCGGTATTTCGTCGGCAACTAACTCTGCACAAAATTGATGTTCTTCAATGATGGCTTCATCGCTCCAGCGATTCGGACGATAAAATTTAACGATGATGGGTGCGCCCTGATCAAGACCCACTTGATAGACGCGATTTTCATAGCTGTTCAATGCAAGCAAGCGGCCATCACCCTGCAGCCCCACCGTGTCGAGAGCATCCAGCACGGTATCTGGGCCAAGTCCTGCAAAGGTATATTCGGGAATTGAATTCATGCGATGGATTGTAGTCTGAATAGTATGAATCCGATGACAAACCCATGGTCTATGCCCCAAGCGGTTACACTGTTCTCTATTCCTTATTTCGAGAGTCTCATGTCCAACGAACAGTTATTATCAGAACAAGAGTTCGACGAACTTGACCGCTTCCTGTTATCCGACCGATGCAGCGATGAAGCGATGACTATGGATGCTCTACACGGCTTTCTGACTTGCATCGCGCTCGGCCCAGATACCATCCGACCTGATGAGTGGTTACCGCGGGTCTGGGGTCCAGAACCTGAAGATCGGCCGAAATTTCGTAATCCGGAACAGGCCAAGCATATTGAGCAATTGATATTCCGTACCTTGGAAGACATTAAGCTTACGTTTGAAGTCGCACCGAATGATTTCGAGCCACTGTTTTGCGAACACCAATGGAAAGGTCAATCCATACTCGACGCAGAAGCGTGGGCCTGGGGATTTGTTGAAGGTATGTCACTACGCGACGAGACGTGGGATTTGCTACTGCAATCACCCCAAGCAGAATTACTTCGTGCGATACATTTGCTCGGCGCGGAAGAAATCGGGGATGATGAAGTTAGCCAGATCGATGACCCGGCTAAATGTCACAAACTCGCCGTTGAAATTGAAGCCTCTATTCCGCAGATACATCGATTTTGGCTACAAAGACGCAAAGCGAATTTGCACTGATTTGCTCTGATAATGACGAACTCGAACTAACTCCAGCTTACTCAGGGCGCCAAGTCAAATACTAATACTTCAGCTTGATGACCCTGAGTGAGATGCAACTGGTGTTCTTTCTCTATCATCAGCGCATCACCTGTCGTCAATTTTTCTCCATTGACTTCAAGATCGCCCTTGATCAAATGAACATAGGCTTTGCGTTTAGGATCCAGCGCCAACTGTGTTTGTTGATCGCCATCGAATAAACCGGCATACAGTTTGGCATCCGCATGAATGACGACAGAATCACCCGCCCCATCCGGCGAAGCGATCAACTTCAAACTACCTTCTTTGGTCGTCGCAGGAATAGTCTTTTGTTCATAGCTGGGTGGGATGTTGGTAACGTTAGGCTCTATCCATATTTGTAAAAAATGCGTAGTTTGGTCTGGCGCATGATTAAACTCACTATGCATCACGCCTGTACCTGCACTCATACGCTGCACATCACCCGGTGGAATGCTTTTCACATTACCCATACTGTCTTGATGCGCTAACTCACCTGAGAGAACGTAGCTGATGATCTCCATGTTTTGGTGACCATGCTTACCAAAACCTCGGCCGGGAGCGACTCTATCTTCATTGATCACCAATAGATTTCCCCAGCCCGTGTATTGCGGATCGTAATAACTGGCAAATGAAAACGAGTGATAACTCTTCAGCCAACCATGATTGGCAATACCTCGATCTTCTGATTTTCTAAGCTTTAACATAGCGACATCACACCTATAAAAAATTTATATCTAGCCTACGAATTACACGCTAATAAAATGCTCGCGATAGTAACGGAGCTCTTCGACTGATTCGCGAATATCCGCTAATGCTGTGTGCAACTGATGTTTCTTGAAACCTGAAATCAATTCCGGCTTCCAGCGACGGCATAATTCTTTAAGGGTAGACACATCAATATTTCGATAATGGAAAAACTCTTCCAAGGTCGGCATATGACGAGCCATGAAACGACGATCCTGGCAAATCGAGTTGCCACACATAGGCGACTTACCGGCTGGAACATAGGCTTTTAAAAATTCAATCATCGCAACCGATGCTTGCTCTTCCGTCGTCGTGGATGCCTTAACCCTTTCAATCAGACCCGAACGACCATGCGTCCCTTTGTTCCACGCATCCATGCCATCTAACACTTGATCGGACTGATGAATCGTAAAAACCGGCCCCTCGGCAAGGACATTCAATTCCGCATCCGTCACAATGGCGGCCAGCTCAATAACCCGATCGTGATCAGGGTTGAGTCCAGTCATTTCCATGTCGATCCAAACCAGATTCATTTCGTTCGGCACAGAGGGTATTACTGAGCCGACTGCCGCGCTATCGACTTCTGGTGCTTGTGACATAATCTACTTCCTAAGTGGTTTAATCTGCATTTAACAATAGTTACTATTTTCTCACATGGATCCACAAAGCTTCTCCCTGCTTTTTGCCGCCTTTGTTCTGGCGACTCTCATGGTCAAAATGTGGCTGTCAACGCGCCATATTCGCTATGTTGCGCAACATCGTGCAGCAGTTCCTGAGCAATTTGCGCAAAAAATTCCTTTAGCCGCTCACCAAAAAGCGGCTGATTACACGATTGCAAAGACTCAGCTCAAGCTGGTGTTGTTGGTGGTGAATGCTGCAGTATTAATAGGTTTCACGCTACTCGGTGGCTTGCAATGGCTGTCAATCAATCTCATCAGTTTCACTGGTCCGGGCATGGTGTATCAAATTGGCTTGATCGCTGCCGTCGCCATCATTTCAGAAATTATTGATCTGCCGCTGGATTACTACAAACAGTTTCATCTGGAAGAAAAATTCGGCTTTAATAAAATGACTCCCGGCCTGTTTTTCTCAGACATGATTAAGCATAGTTTGATCGGTGCTCTAATTGGCCTACCGCTGCTTTGGGTCACACTGACAGTGATGGAGCAAGCAGGGTCATTGTGGTGGTTATATGCCTGGCTGATTTGGTGTGGATTTCAAATACTCATGCTGGGTCTGTATCAAAACCTGATTGCGCCTCTCTTTAATAAATTTACTCCACTGGCAGACGAGAGTTTAAAGAGCCGCATCGAAGGATTAATGCAGCGTGTTGGTTTTGCCAGCAAGGGCTTATTCGTCATGGATGGTTCGCGCCGCAGCGCTCATGGCAATGCGTATTTTTCTGGCTTTGGCTCAGCCAAACGTATCGTTTTTTTCGATACCTTGCTTTCACGTCTGGCACCGAATGAAATTGAAGCGGTCCTCGCACACGAGCTGGGACACTTCAAACTAAATCACGTGATTAAGCGCATAGCCATCATGTTCATCATCTCACTGGGCTTTTTAGCTTTACTGGGATTTTTGAAAAATCAAACCTGGTTTTATCTGGGCTTGGGCGTGCTGCCCATGATGGATGCGAGTAATGATGCGATGGCGCTGATTTTGTTTATGTTTGCGCTACCGGTATTCACCTTTCTTTTTTCGCCGTTACTATCGCTGACGTCGCGCAAAAATGAATTTGAAGCCGATGCATTCGCCGCTAAACACAGCAATTCTCACGATCTGGTGTCGGCGTTGGTCAAACTGTATGAAGACAATGCGTCAACGCTTACGCCTGACCCGCTACATTCTGCGTTTTACGATTCGCACCCACCTGCCAGCGTGCGTATTCAGCGATTGCTAGCTAGCTGATGTCCGCATGAATCGAGCCGAACTGCTCCAGCAATCCTGCCGTCATCTGGAGCAGTCGGCATCGTCCGAGCGCATTACGCAAGCGCTGACTGTTTTGCCAGATTGGGTGCTGGAGCAAAACCAATTTGTTCGTCGGTTTCGGTTCACTGATTACCACCAAACGATGGCCTTTGTGAATGCCATCTCTGCTCTCATTCATGAGCAAGACCACCATCCTGAATTGTTAGTCGGCTATAACTATTGCACGGTTCATTACAGCACCCATTCAGTCAACAATGGTAAGGGTGGCATCTCTGAAAATGATTTTATCTGCGCTGCCAAAATCGATGATGTGTTTACTCGCCACTTCAGCTAATCTATGACCGAGCATAACGGTCTGATCGTTGCTGCACATGGCCGACATTATCTGGCTCAGTCAGAAGGCAAGCTGTATCTGTGTGTGACGCGCGGGAAAAAAAGTGATATCGCCACGGGCGATCGAGTACGGTTCAAAGAAACCTCGCCAGATCAAGGCGTGATTGAAGAAATTCTTCCTCGCACTACCCTGCTATACCGCTCGGACCAGTACAAATCCAAACTATTAGCCGCCAACGTTAACCAGTTATTCATCGTCGTTGCTACGGAACCCGGGTTTAGTGATGATCTGATTTCGCGCGCATTGGTAGCGGCGAATGCCACGGGTATAGCAGCGCATTTACTACTGAATAAAATTGATCTTGAACCGCGCTTGAACGCAGCGCGTGATCGCTTAAAACTCTACGCCGATTTAGGGTATCCCGTCCATGAAATGAGTGCACGCTTACACCCAGAAGAAACGCGCGCCAAACTCTTACCACTACTTACCGGGCAATCGACCATATTGATCGGTCAATCGGGAATGGGCAAATCATCACTAGTGAATTTATTGGTGCCTGATGCCGACATGGCGGTCACCGAAATTTCGCAACGCTTAGACAGCGGCAAACACACCACCACGTTTACCCGACTGTTAGCACTGGACGAAAACAGCAGCATTATCGATTCACCGGGATTTCAGGAATTCGGGCTTTACCATTTGAGCGAGGGCATGCTGGAGCGCGCCTTTCCAGAATTCGAAGCACATCTGGGACTTTGCCGCTTTTATAACTGCCATCATGTCAACGAACCCGATTGCGCGCTGTTGGCGGCAGTAAAAGCCGGACAAATCAACCCTTCTCGTCATGATCTGTACCGGCAGTTGCTACACGAAGCCTCACAGAAATTGTATTGAGCCTCTGGGGAGGCTGCCCAGAATGGCTGAAACCCCTTATAATCCAACGAGTTAAAACGATACGGTGGCTTCCAGCCCGGAGCCGCCGTTTTTCATTTATGGCAATCAAACACTATCTGCAGTTTGCTGATTTCTCGCTCGATGAATATGAGTACCTCATCGAACGCACTAAGATCATCAAACGCAAATTCAAGAACTACGAGCCCTACCATCCGCTGCTGGATCGGACGCTCGTGATGGTGTTCGAAAAAAATTCTACGCGCACTCGCTTGTCCTTCGAGGCAGGTATGCACCAGCTGGGTGGCGCGGCTATTTATCTGAACACACGCGACAGCCAACTCGGCCGCGGCGAACCTGTAGAAGATGCGGCCCAAGTCATGTCACGCATGTGCGACATCATCATGATCCGCACCTTTGGACAAGAAATCATCGATCGCTTTTCGCGTAACTCACGTGTGCCAGTGATTAATGGCCTGACGAATGAACATCATCCTTGTCAGGTATTTGCTGATGTGTTTACGTATATTGAGCATCGTGGCTCGATTACTGGCAAGACCGTCGCCTGGGTCGGTGATGCCAACAACATGTTGTACTCCTGGTTGCAAGCGGCGGAAGTGTTTGGCTTTCATGTCAACGTGTCGACGCCTGCTGGCTACGACATCAACCCTGCCCTGGTGTCACCAGCTAATCAACGCTACACCGTATTCAAAGACCCTAGCGAGACCCTAGCGATGCTTGTGAAGGAGCCGATTTAGTCACGACTGATGTCTGGACCAGCATGGGCTACGAACAAGAAAACGCTGCGCGACTAAAAGCATTCGATGGATGGATCGTTGATGGTGCCAAAATGAAGCGCGCTAATAAAGAAGCATTGTTCATGCATTGCTTACCTGCGCATCGAGGCGAGGAAGTTTCAGCCGAGGTCATTGATGGTCCGCAATCAGTAGTCTGGGATGAAGCAGAAAATCGCCTGCATGTACAAAAAGCTTTACTCGAGTATTTAGTACTTGGCCGAGTTTAAAAACTCATCAATGTTTTGCTTAGCTCCGCTAAACATCGACTACTGACTAGCAAAAAAATTCGTATTAACTAAGTTCTCTCTAATTCGTTTGAAAATCAAGGAAAGTAAGCAAATGAGCGACATCAAAAAAGTCGTCCTCGCCTATTCGGGCGGACTGGATACCTCGGTCATTCTCAAGTGGCTACAAGATAATTATCACTGCGAGATCGTCACCTTCACTGCCGATCTAGGCCAAGGTGAAGAGCTGGAGCCAGCGCGCGCAAAAGCGCTGAAGTTTGGCATCAATCCAAAAAATATTTATATCGATGATTTGCGTGAAGAATTTGTGCGCGATTTTGTCTTTCCTATGTTCCGTGCCAATACCGTATACGAAGGTGAATACTTGCTCGGCACATCGATTGCCCGTCCACTGATCGCCAAACGATTAATCGATATCGCGCGTGAAACAGGTGCAGATGCCATTTCGCACGGTGCGACCGGCAAAGGTAATGATCAAGTCCGTTTCGAATTGGGTGCATATGCACTGATGCCGAATGTAAAAATCATTGCTCCATGGCGCGAATGGGATTTGCTCTCGCGTGAAAAATTACTCAAGTACGCTGAAGATGCCGGTATCGACATCGACATGAAACACAAAAAAGGCGGCGCACCCTATTCCATGGACGCCAACCTGCTACATATCAGTTTTGAAGGTCGTCATCTGGAAAATCCAGGCGCTGAGGCTGAAGAAGCCATGTGGCGTTGGACCGTTAGCCCTGAAGCTGCACCAGACGAAGCTGAATATCTAGACGTCGAATTTGAGCATGGCGATATCGTTGGCTTAAATGGTAAACAGCTTTCGCCAGCGGCCGTTCTCACTGAACTGAATCGACTAGGCGGCAAGCACGGCATTGGGCGTCTTGACCTAGTAGAGAATCGCTACGTCGGTATGAAATCGCGCGGCTGCTATGAAACACCAGGCGGCACCATCATGCTGCGTGCCCATCGCGCGATTGAATCTATCACGCTGGATCGCGAAGTCGCCCATCTTAAAGATGATTTGATGCCTCGTTACGCCTCACTGATTTATAACGGCTACTGGTGGTCACCAGAACGCTTAGCGCTGCAAACCCTGATCGATCACACGCAGAAAAATGTGAATGGCTGGGTTCGCATCAAACTATACAAAGGTAATGTGATTGTGGTGTCGCGCGATTCGAAAACGGATTCGTTGTTTGACCAAACTATCGCCACCTTTGATGAAGATGGTGGCGCATACGATCAAGCTGATGCCGGCGGCTTCATTAAACTAAATGCTTTGCGCATGCGTATTGCTGCGAAAGCGCGTATCAAGCGTGGAAAATAAACTAAAAAATTACGAGGATTATTATGAACACTCAATTTGACCATGCGTCCGTAGTTAAAAAATCAAATGTTTTCTTTGATGGCAAGTGCATTTCGCACACTGTTATTCTTGCTGATGGCAGCAAAAAATCAGTGGGTGTAATTTTGCCTTCGACACTGGTATTTAATACCGGCGTTCCTGAAATCATGGAAATCACAGCAGGTAAATGTAAAGCGCGCGTCAAAGGCGAGACTGAATGGAAAACCTATGAAGGCGGGCAGAGTTTTAGCGTGCCGGGGAATTCAAGTTTTGAAATCGAAGTAGCCGAACCCGTCGATTACGTTTGTCACTTTGGTTAATCGTACAGAGTTGAAGATACTTAATTGATAGCACTAAAAAAATCCCGGCTAGACCGGGATTTTTTTATACGAGTACAGGCTCTATCTCTAGCTTCACACCAAAGCGCTGTTGCACATCATCTTGTATCGCTTGCGCTAACTTCAACACATCTGCGCCACTCGCTCCGCCCCGATTAATAAGAACGAGCGCCTGCTTTTCATGGACACCTACTGCGCCTAAAGACTTACCCTTCCAACCGCACTGATCTATCATCCAACCCGCCGCCAGCTTGACGCCACCCTCAGGCTGAACATAACTCACGAGTTGAGGATATTTTTCCAAAAGAATAGCGTGGGCTTCTTTAGTAATGATGGGATTTTTAAAAAAGCTTCCGGCGTTACCGATGATGGATGGATCGGGTAATTTGCGGCGGCGAATCCTAATCACCGCTTCCGAAATATCATGCGCAGTCGTAGTTACTAACCCATTCGCTGAAAGCTCGTTCGCTAGTTCGGCATAGCTCAGATTAGGTTGCCATTGCTTGGGCAGCGTAAAACTAACGTCGAGTATTACTGCACGATCACGTAGCTCATGTTTAAAAATACTATCGCGATAGCCAAAACGGCAGGCGTCATGGTCGAGTACGCAGGTCTCACCGTTTGAAAAATCAAAATAGGTCAGTGAATGAAAAAAATCTTTCAGCTCACTTCCATACGCCCCAATATTTTGTATGGGAGCTGCACCGACACTCCCGGGTATCAATGAAAGATTTTCTAGCCCAGGCAAATTCTGCGCGAGTGTCCACTGCACAAACTCATGCCAATTCTCACCTGCTTGAGCGCGCACAACGACGTGAGTATCATCGTCACTCACGATCATTTTTCCTTGATTAACTAGGTGCAGTACCAAGCCATCAAAGTCTCCACTCAAAATAAGATTACTTCCACCACCCAGCACTAGGCGCGGCACTGTCGATAAATCAGGGTTAGCGCGGACAGCTTGCAAATCCGCAGCCGACGACACCCGCAGATAAGCGCGCGCAGTGGCAGCAATACCAAAGGTGTTAAAGGCCTGAAGAGGCCAGTGACTAGCGATCATTGGAACCTGTGAAGTAGCGGTATTCATAGCCGTCCGATTATACCGTCGGGCTGCGGCGTAAAATTTTTCGGCTAAAATATGTCGCAATCAGGAGGATCACCCCATGCCATCATTTGACGTTGTATCCGAAGCAGATCAGGTTGAAGTAAAAAACGCTGTTGATCAGGCCAATAAAGAAATTACTACGCGCTTTGATTTTAAAGGCAGCGACGCTCGCGTTGAGCAAAAAGAACATGAGCTAACCGCCTACGCCGATAGTGAATTTCAACTTGGCCAAGTGCGCGATGTAC
>JBEDHZ010000096.1:0-7927 GCA_041173845.1 Pseudomonadota bacterium | reverse complement strand
GCATATAGAACTCCGCACAAACTAACCAACAACGCTACGCAAACAATCAGCCAACGTTGATGACTAATTAATTCAAGGTAGGAAGCAAGGCTTTCCTCATTATGTTTTGCATAACTATGTGTATTTTCAGATTGATGATCAACCTGAGTACTGAGCTGCGAATTCATGAATTTCGATTCCAATATCATCAACTACGTTGACTAACTATGACATTAACGGCCTGGGGTGCCCGCAATCACAGCACCTGGCAACGCCCCGGGGATCAGCGCGCTGATGGTGCGATTCCAATTGGTTAGCGGAGTGGCGGCCACATACACAACGTCTTTGGGATTGAGTTCGAAACTTTCGGCAACAGCCAATGCACCGGGTGAATTTGCATCCAATTGATATACGAGCGACTCACTACTGCTGCGGCGAATTACATATACTTGTCGCGCATCACCGGTCACTGGATTAATCCCACCCGCTTCGCCCAAAGCTTCGTTCAAGGTTAGTCGCCCATTGCGCATGGGTAGAGCACGCGGGCCAGATACTTCACCTGAAACGAATATTTTGTTTTCATCCCTTGCTAGTACACGCAGCACATCGCCATTTTTAAGCATGATGTCGGACGGGTTCATTCCTCGTTGTACGAGTTGTGGGAGATTGATGGTGTAGGTTTTCCCTGCCCGGCTTAAGGTAATTCGACTTTGATCCGCCGTAAGATTCATACCGCCAGAGCGATTGATGGCTTCGGTTAAGGTCATCGGTAAATCATTAATCGCTTGAACGCCGGGTAGTTTAACTTCGCCATCCACATACACTCGCTTACTGCGGTAAGCAAGGAGACGAACACTGAGTTTGGGTTGTCGTAAGTAATGTGCCAATCGTGTGGTTAACATCGAATGAATTTCTGATGATGTCAGCCCACTGACTTTTAGCTTGCCCGCATAGGGAAAATCAAGCATGCCACTTTGGTCGACTTCAAAACCAGATTGTGGTTGCATGGGGCTGCCGGCCACACCAGCTCCACCTTGCACGCCAAACGCAGGCGCGGGCAACATAGAAGCGGATATCTCTGGATGATCCCACACCACGATTTGTAAAACATCGCCTGCTTCAACAACGTATGGCTGTGGTTTAGATAGTAAAGAACTTAAATCGTCAGCAACCTGTCGATCCCGCTGTTCTTTCTCTTTGCGTACCAATGCTGAATTAATGCTAATAATCTCAGTACGTGGATGATCGTCATCAGCTGCAACGTCCGCACGACTCTTGGAAAACTGTATGCCTGGCGCGACCGATGCACAGCCTGCAAGGACTACAACAAGACACACAAACACAACGCTATTTTTTCTAGGCATAGTCCTTCATCTCTCTGTGCACAACGGTCTGCGACAGAGCGACTTTAGGATGGGATGGCGGTTTATTCGTTGAGCTTTATCACAGAGACGGGCGAGCTATATCGACAACGTTGTTTGGTGCGCGCCGATCAACGACTATCTGATTAGGACATCATACTTCGCGTAATGTTTGCATTGGCGGCACAGAGAGCACGTTTCGCAAACCAAACCAACCACCAGCGAATGCGCAAGTCATACCGGCGATAAGACCAACGCACCACAGCAATGGGCTAACGGTCCATTCGAAATCGAATACCTGATGCGCAAGTAACCACCCGACTAGGCTGGCACCGGTGGCGGCTAAGCTGCCGGCTGCACTACCAACGAACAGGCATTCAACCCACTGTGCTCGCGATAATTGACTGCGTGTCGCACCGAGTGCACGTAACAAACCTGATTCATGCGCGCGCTCGTGCTGCGATACCAACATGGCCGCCGCCAACACCATAACGCCGGCGGCTAAGGTGAAAATAAATAAAAATTCAACCGCTGCTATCACTTGATCGATGACCTGCTGCGCCTGAGCCACCATACTACCTACATCAACAATCGTTATATTCGGATAGTGTTTAACAAGCTGGCTAACTAGTGACGTCTGAGACACGGGTAAATGAAATGCCGTCACCCACGTAGTCGGTAACGATTGAACGACATCCGGACTTACAATCACGAAAAAATTCACCCGCATGGAGCTCCAATCGAGCTTACGGATACTGGTGATTTTTACATTAATCGCTTGACCCGCCACATCAAAACGCAATGTATCGCCCAACTTTAGTCCCAATGTTTTTGCCAATCCTTGCTCGACCGAAGCTTCACCTTGCGCCGTGGTGGCATCAAACCATTTTCCTTCGACGATGGCGTTATGATCAGGCATGGCAGTCATACTTGAAAGATTAAATTCACGCTCAACTAAGCGCTGCGCGCGTTCTTCTTGATAACTGTCGCTCTGTATATCTTTACCTGATACTTGTATCAATCGACCTCTTATCATGGGCTGCAAACTCACATCGTTCACGCCACTGGCTATCAAGCGATCCGTCAGAGGCTGTTGTTGATCTGGCTGAATATTGATGATGAAGTGATTCGGAGCATCAGGTGGCGTTGATTTGCGCCAAGCGGACAGTAAATCATCACGCACTAAGGTCAATAACAGCAATGCCATTAAACCCAGCGATAGCGCCACTATTTGCAATGCACTCGCAGCGGGTCTGCGCTTAAGCGATGTTTGAGCAAAACGCCAAGAGTGCCATTGCACGGGAATAGGCAACATCCGAAAGGCACGTAGTAGCAGCCATGAGATCAGCATAAAAATCAGCATACCTGCAATAAAACCACCGCACGTCAGTAAGCCGAGCTTGAGATCGCGCGCCTGCCACACCAGCAGAGCGACAAATGAAAGCAATCCTAAAGCGTAGGTCACGATGGTCATGCCTTGCGCAGGCTCGCTCTCACGCCGTATGACGCGATTGTGAGAGACGTTTCGTAATTGAATAACTGCAGGTAAAGCAAAACCAATTAACAACAATAAACCTGTCGCCAAGCCCTGCCCTACGGGCAACCAACTCGGTGGCGGTAGCTCGGAAGTAATCAGCGAACCCAGCCACTTCAATAAGAAAAAATGCGCCGCAAAACCTAACGCCACGCCCATTAAACTACCAACCACACCGATAATCGTAAATTCAATCAGATACAACAGCGTGACTTCGTTTTGCTTTAATCCCAAACAACGCAGCATGGCGCAAGAATCGAGATGACGTTGCATAAAACGACGCGCTGCAATGGCGATAGCTAACGCTGCCAACATCGCTGTGAGCAAACCAACTAATGATAAAAATTGACGCGCACGTTCCAAAGTGGCGCGCATCTCTGGCCGTCCCGTTTCCAGCGACTCAAGCTGTACGCCACGCAAAGAAGTTCGCTTGATTAGGTCTTCTAGCCAGCGCTGATACTGATTGATAGCCTTGGCGTCACCTGCCAATTGCAGTCGATACGTAATACGCGAACCATTTTGTACCAGACCGGTGGATGGCAAATCATCAATTGACAGCATCACTCGCGGCGCAAAATTCATAAAGCCAGCACCTCGATCCTGCTCAAGAAGAATTTCACCCGCGATTAAAAATTCGCGTTCACCAAGTTGAAGTTTGTCACCAACATGAACACTACGCGTGGCTAAAAATGCGGATTCAACCCACACACTGCCAGAAGCAGGTATCGCTTTAGCGGGTCCACGTTGCCCGTTCATCACAACAGTAAGGGCTCCGCGTAATGGGTAGGTTGATGTCACCGCTTTAACTGCAACTAAACGCGTATCGGCTGCATCACCTTTGCCCGTGGTAGCCATGCTGGGAAAGGTCACAGTATCGGCCATCACCAACCCTAGTTGTTGGGCCTTAGTGCGCCACTCGTCGCGCACAGGGTAATCACTGCGAACTAACAGATCAGCACCTAGTAACTGCGCAGCATCACGACTCAATGCGGCATTCAAACGCTCGACAAAAAATCCAACGGCTGACAAAGCCGCCACTGCAAGTGCTAAAGCAATCAACAAAAACCGCAACTCTCCTGCACGCCAATCGCGTTGTGTCATACGCATCGATTGCAAAACAATAGGGCTAGCTTGATTAAAAGTACTCATTGAATGGGGATTTTGCGAAACATTTGCCAAGGATCACACACTTTAACAAAATGCTGCCAATAGCGTTGATGGACTCTTCGCACCCAAACGAATCTCGCATCACCCCAGCCATTACATACTCATACCCCGCGCACCGTCTTGGTGATGAGTACTTTCGAAATTTCTCTGACAAGGAGCGCAACGCTCGGCAGTAGGAATGGCCATTAGACGCTTAAATGGAATGTCATAGCCGCACGAAATACACTCACCGTAGGATTCGCCTTCCAATCGTTTTAAGGCATAACTAATTGCTCGCAACTCATGTGCATCACGAGCAACCGCCGCATTCCCAATATCAATGGAAAGATTAGCAAAGGCCAAATCGCCCGAATCGGGCACCTCACTGGCCACTTCGGCGTATTCATTTTGCAGACTGATCTCACGTCGTATTTCTTCGCGCAGCGTTTGATCACGCGCCAACAGTATTTTTTTAAGCTGTTCTCTTTCTTGCTTAGTAAGATTTTCCATAGCCGTCCCTATGCGCTGCAGTGAATGGCGAATGAGTGGCAAACATTAGAAAAAACTTGCCTGACTCAATGCGCATACGGTCAATTCTGTTGGCAAATGAGAAAAAATATTTTGATCTTCGATAAGAAACTCAGCGTGGTGTTTTTTTGTTTTACGTTGAGCTTAAAGTTCGTGAATTTTCTAAATTACTCGCTTATCAAAAATCAAATGACTCACGGCTCTTGATCTGCCTCAATCGCTAACCTCTATCATTGAAGCGAAGAATGGATAGACTTCCATTTCCGATCATTAACTCGCGCACTGATATGAAAAATCACATGATTGACTCAAGCACGGTCTCCAATACGTTGATTGAAGAATTCCTTAACGTCCCAGATAACCTCATGAAAACCGATCGTGAGCAGTACCTGCTTCGAGAAACCATTTATAGCTTGATGCGGCTATCAAAATCTGAACAGATGCTGGCCATAAGAAAAAGTGTCGATTATTTGGTACCTGCCTCACTTCTTTTGCAGCCAGTAACCGGCGGTAAACGCAAGCGTCGTTCGCAGTCACCTTACCCTGGCCAAAGTTGGCTAGCATTTGGTAAGTAGGATGATGATTGGTGTGTGATTGACGCATCAGTTGCTGTGCCCCTCAGGGCAATCTTTTGTCAGGTCTGGCGTCCTATAATTCCTAGTCGGGAAAAGTAATTTGGTCAAAAGCCGCATACTGAACGGCTGGCAATATCCCGACTGCAGGCGATGTCTATCGCCTGCCACTAGGGAAGGCATGTGCGTCATGATCCAAAGACCGATACGTCCAGTTATTACCATTCACGACCAACGGGAAGCGGAATGCTATGCGCGCGGTTGCATCACCGTCATTGATGACGATACGGCAATTCGCGAAGCAGTCGTGGCTATGCTCGAGCTAGAAGGCTATGCGACTAAATCGTTTCCCTCTGCGCTGTCATATCTAGAGACACTGGATGCTAATTTGGCAGAATTCCCGGGACCCCGCTGCCTGCTTCTCGATGTAAAAATGCCGGAATTGAACGGCCTCGAATTACAGAAGAAGCTGAATGAACTCTCTGAAGATAAGCCCATTGTTTTTATGAGCGGCGGCAGCGGTGCCCGAGAAGCCGTGCAAGCCCTAAAAAACGGAGCCGTTGACTTTCTGATCAAGCCTTTTGCGGAAGAAGATTTACTGGCCGTCATTAGCGAGGCACTGGCCAAAAATAGTCATGAGCAAGAAGATCAGAGGCAATCCACGGATATTCGTAGTCGGATTGCCACTCTGACTGACCGCGAAACACAAATTGCCCATATGGTGGCATCGGGTCTTTTGAATCGGGATATTTCCCTCAAACTCGGTATCGCCGTTAGAACCGTCAAGCTTCATCGCATGCACATGATGAGCAAGCTCGGGGCCAACAATGTTATCGAACTGGCACGCATCATTGATCTGACACATGAGTAAGTTAGGATGAGTTAGCCGAACTTGCCCTCAGGGTCTATTTTCCCAAGAGAAATTTTTCTTTACCCTAAAATCTAGAATTTGGGTTGGTTGCCGTTCACGCCTACTCGCCTTGCTGGTTGGCCAAGAATATTAAGAGGGAGATTTTCATGCAAAACAGCACCCGACTCACCGAGGTTAAAGCCAGTGCTCGTGAGTCATTAACGACCAAGGAAAATGGGTCGCTGGCTGAAATCTCCAAAAAATGGTTGGCAGATATTTCAGCCGACGATTTCAGCGATTGCCATGAATACTTGGCCGCCGTTCGTCTAGCACGACACATGAGCAAAATCGATGTCTGCCGAGCCAGTCAATTGAATGACAATCCAGCGAGCGGCGTGTCGCTACCAACGGTTTCCAAGATTGAGAGTGGCTCGTATGGCGAGCCCGGATTCCGGACCATGGTCCGGCTAGCTCGAGGCTATGGTGTTCCTCTAAGCAGTCTAGAACGATTTTTTACCTAACTAATAACCTTGGCATTCGGAAGGTTGGCATCCAATACCCTCCGACAAATCTAAAAACTTGCCGAATTAGATGTTATCTTTAGGAAACTTACCGGAAGTTACGGAACGAAGGTAAAGCGCATCGCTCCGATAAGCGCGAATGGAACTAACCATGAAGACCGAAATCGACTTTGATGCTATCACCGTTGACGGTGCACGCCTGAAGGCTGCACGGGAAGAGCGCGGCATGTCGGTAACGGACATGGCAGCGGCCGTGACGCTCTCGCGTGAGCAGATCCAGCACATGGAGGACGGTGGTAATCGCCCTTTCTACACGCCAGCCCACAAACTCCTTGCGGTTCGGAAGTACTCAGCAGCGCTGGACATTCCTTACGATGAGATCGTAACGGGTCCTGGAGCTAATCAGACCATTCCCATACCCGAGGATGCACCGCCATCGATGATGGCTCACTCCGACATAACCGAACCCGCTGATTTGCGGCTTGCGGCGGTGGAACGCAATGCTGAAGTTCGCCGATTGATGGCGATATCAGCCATCGTGGTCTGTATTTTGTTAGCCATCTACGCGAAAATCCGCGGAACTAAAGAGGAAAGCCCGGAAAACGAAGTCAGCGCTGAGGCAGTGTCCAACCCAGTCGATAAACCGGTGACTGCTCCATCGGCTGCAAGTAGAGCTGTGGCTGCTAACCTGCCTCCGCCTGAGAAACCGGCACCGGAAGTTAAGCTTGCGCCGAGCGCATCGCCCGCCCCCAAAGATGTAAAAGACGTCAAAGAAGATAAAGACTCCAAAGACACCAAACGTGAACCTGCTTTGGCAGCGGCCACCGATGCGAGCGGTGAATGCCTTGTAAGCAGCACAAGCGATGTGAAAAGCTGGTCACCTAGCTATCAGAGGAAATCTGACTCTAGGCTCTACGTTATTAGCCCCAAAGGCGGTTCCGTATGTATTTCAGATGCTTCGGGAAAGTCGCGCCTAATCGAACTCAAGCCGATGGTGGGTCAATCCGTAGGCGGCAAGCCGCCGTATTTAGTTCGTTCGAGTAAATTGGCGCAAATCGAGATTTATCTTCAGGGATTAAGAGTCAAAATTCCATCCGAAACCGAAGCGATGAAGCTGATCCCGACCTCTCAACCGGCCCCGGCTGAAGCAGCCGAACCGGCCGCGCCTAAGGAAAATTAAGAAAAGCTCATATTGGCGGCATGACCAGCAAAATGTCTGAAAAGAGCATTTTGCGGCGCAGCATATTCAAGCTGATTACGCTACTCATCGCGGTCATTCAATAAAGCACTAAAAAAATACAAACATTCCCAAGAATGACTTGTGTTCTCTAGGCATAGGCTTACTAATAGGCCATTCTTAGTCGAATTTGATTAATCCCGCTTCATTTCAAAATAATGTGGTCTTTGGCTTTGATAAAGGTCTGCTGGCCCAGATG
>JBEDHZ010000095.1:0-7988 GCA_041173845.1 Pseudomonadota bacterium | reverse complement strand
AAAACAATGTCGGTTTCTTCACCCGCTCCAAACCATTGGCCTATACCTAAGCGTCCGTCAAAGCCACCGACATCGCGAATCAATGTGCGGCGCATGAACAAAGTGATGGATGAAACAGGATAGTCTCTGAATCTCGATGAGCGCTTCCAGCTGAGTAATCCGGCTGGATGCATGTCATTTTGTTCTACCCATTGGCAGATGACGCCTTGCGGAGCATCAGCTTGCTGGGTTCTTTCCATGATTCGCGTTAACGAATCGGGCTCATACCAGCAATCATCATCTGGAAATCCCAGCCACTGTCCGGTGGCAATGTCACTACCCGCATTTCTCGCTAAGGCTAAATTGGGTGGGTGATGTCTTAGGTGGCGAATCACTAAGCCTAGACACCGTGCCCTGGTTACGATGGCTTGCAGGCGTTGATCAGTGTTCTGATCAACTACGATAATCTCGAAATCACTAAAGGTTTGAGTGGCAAGCGAATCAAAAAGTCTATGCAATTCATTAGTGCGACCAACTGTCGCAAGAATGAGCGAAAGCTTACGCAGGCTTCGCATATTTTTGATTCGTTTGTAATAGTTGACGAAATTTACGAATTTGAAAGCGAGCCAGATGGAGCATTCGTGCCAGTGGATCCTGTGGTGCATATTTCAGACGAACCTGAAGGTCCTCACGTAGTGCAGCCATGCGATTTGCTGTTGAGAGGCTTCCTTCATGCTCCCGAAATGCTGTCAGAGGTAGATTTAGTTGAAATGGTTCGGCAAGCATGGAAAGACGTAGCCACAAGTCATAGTCCATGGCGTAGCGTAACTCTGTGTTAAAGCCATCAGTTTTTTGCATTAATTCGCGTGACACAAACGTAGCAGGGTGAGGAATGAAATTACCTTTCAACAGAGCTTGGCGCGTATAGGTTGGCACTTTGAAATTTTCGGGCCTAAGCTTGCCATCAATGAGGCTGGATGTTCGTCCAAAGAGCCATTCACAACCCGTGGTATTGAATCGTTCAGCAACGGTTGCTAATACATTAGCGTGAAGATAAAAATCATCCGAATGTAAGCAGGCAATAATTTTCCCTGTGGCTTCTGCGATGCCGGCATTCATGGCATCACTAATTCCAGCAGCAGGTCTATGAAGCAATTTGTATGGACTAGTAATGGATTGAATTTTTTTGAGTGTTCCATCCGTCGATCCTCCATCAACAAAAATATAATCAATGCTGACTAAATTTTGGCGTAACACAGAGCGTATCGATTGTTTTATCCATTGCGCACTGTTGAGAGTGCAGGTGATGATAGAAAAATCAGGAGTCGTCATTTGAATTCAATATCGGGTAGTGAGTGGGCCAGGAGGTAGTGCGTAAAAGTTTAGTAAAACACGTGCGGCCTGCATTGCATTTGATTGATATTGAGAGGGTGCTGTTTTGATCGGATGAATGCTAAAGTTTAGTAATCCCTTTACCAATGACAGCATGTCGTCGAATAGCTGTAATTGTGATTCGTTGTTAGCGTAGATTGCTAATTCAGGGGTGCCGCCACGCCGCAAGGCAAAGACAATCTTGCCTAATGCAAGTGCTTCAAGCACAGTTGTTGCGCACGATTCTTCGCAGATAGAAGGAACCACAACCGCTGTTGCAGCATTCGTCAGTTGTAAAGTTTGTTCACCCGTCTGCCAGCCAAGAAAAGTCACCCATGGAAAGGATTTGCGCAGTGCAGCTTCATCGGGCCCACTACCAGCTACACGCACCTGCAGTGATTCATGTGCGTGACTTGCTAAGGTTCGTAAAAAAGGATCGACCCCTTTGCCAGCGTAGAGTTTGGCGGCGATAAATACCTGAGTACGATCTGATAGGAGCGGATTAGTCGGCTTGTCTGACTCAGCTAGCGTTAAGCGTATGCTTTCGCTATCAATAAAGTTATGCATAATCATGCCGTTTGCTGAGGAACCAAAGCAGCGCTGCATATTGGATCGCAATTGTCGCGAAACAAAAATTGTTTTATGGCGATTAATTCCCTGTTCTACTTCATTTCGGTATTGATCAACGGCGTAGGCAGACACCAATCGTTGAACGGCATTGGGATGTTTGCTGCGGCATTGTGCGCAGGTGGTGGAATCAATACTGGTGCACACGTCATTATTTCTAAATCGAGTATGAGTTAAGCAGTCGCTACCTTGGTCATGCCGAGTTTGAATAAAATTGATGTGCTCAGGTAAATGAAAGGCAAGATTGGGAAGATGACCGTGGTAATGAATCACGTCATAGTTGGAACTGCGACGCAGTATGGATCGGGCAAATTTTTTAGCCACGAGTGTACGTTTCCATGGCATGAAAACACCTAGTGACATTTCTTTCCATCCTGTGAATTGGCCATGCAATTCAGGGAAAAAGAATCCGTCTAATGTCATTTTTTCGTCGATATCATCAGGACGGTAATCATCATTACCCATTAAGTCGACCGTATGTCCGTCAGTGATCAGTGCTCGTGCGAGGGCGAGTACATGTCGTGCAAGACCACCCATACCCGGTGTGGGAAGATCTTCACTGACCATTAGGATGCGCATTTCAATTTGTGCGTGGGATAAGACGACGCACTGCAGAGACTACGAGCATCCTTTCAGAGTCATTACTTAGAAAGATAAATCCGAATAAACACAATACCAAGGTGGCACCGGTGACTTGAATAATCAGGCTTACTAAACCATCGTTCATCATCCAGCGTAAAGGAAGTGCTATCAACAGTGCAGCAAAGCCGCTGGAAAAACTAGGTAGCCATGCATATTTAAACGTATCCTGCAGCGAAATCGGCACAGTACGATTATGTACATACACAAGAAATAGAGCAGCCATGATTGCTGACGCTAACAAATGAGCTAGTGCTGCGCCTTGAATACCTCCGATGAGTGTTCCAACGTAGACCATGGGTACGCCCATTACTCCACGCGCTAGGGCGAAGCGGCCTGTTATTTTAGGATGTCCCAGTCCATCATTAATTAACGAAGGTATTTGAGTGAGTGAGTCGATCAGCAATGCAAAGGTGATAAGCAGTAGGATAGGGTAGCCATCCTTCACAAATTCAGGCCCTACCCACCGACGTAAAAAATCTTCACCGACTAAGGCAATGAGGCCGAGTACAGCGAAATTCAAATAGGTTAACCAGCGCGTAGCATCCAGATAGAGTTGACGAACAACGTCTGGATTGTCATCCACTGCAAGGGCCGAGACGCGCGGATACACAACACTTCCTAATCGATAAGTCAGCCCCAAAACTCGACTGGCCAATTGATTAGGCACGGTATACAAGGCAAGTGAAATCGGACCAGCGATTGATCCGATAACGAGTTTGTCCGCATGCTGATGCAACATCGAGGCTAGTCGAGATAGATAGGCATACGCTGAAAAATGAGTGAGTGTGCGGCGGATATCACGTCGCGGCCAAACAGGAGGAGTAAAAATACCTAAGTGTTTTAACAAACCAACTAGCCATACCGTATTTAGTGCGGAGATCGCTACCCGTGCTGTCATTACCCCAATGATGCCGCCACCTGTGAGAGCGACGTAGGCTGAGACCACATTAACCGCTACGCCAAAAAATGCCTCGCCTTGGGCCGATCGGTCATAGCGTTGCAGCGCTTGCGGTACAGATACCAGATAGTTTTGCCATTGAGTGAGCGCGAAACCGACTGCAGCGATCTTTAGAGTGAGTAGTGTCTCAGTCAGCAGAGTCGACGAAATACTGAAGTAATGAATTAAAACACCAGCACCAATCAGCGCCAATAGCGTACCGCCGATTATTCCAATAACCCCATAGAAGAGCGCACCAAACCAAAATGTTTCAGCAAATCGTGCCTGATCTTTTTGCGCATGATATTGCGCTAGATATTTGATGGTGCCAGCGGATAGATTTAAATCCAAAATACCGAAGTAACCAACGACGGAAGTAATTAAGGTGATGATGCCAAATCCTTCCAAACCTAATCCTGAAATAAGAAAAGGGACAGTGGCTAATGCGACTAGTGCAGGAATCGCTATACCACTTAGATGCCACAATGAATTACGCAATAGCATGGTGTGGCTGAGACCGAGTATTAAAACTATGGGATTGCAAGGAATGTAGATAGGGCAGTGCGAGCGTAAAACCAATGAGTAGCATGCTGCGAAATTCAATGATGGGTGTGCCGATTAATAGCGTAGGAATCCAAAACAAAAAACCAGCAAATCCCGCATCTGCCAGTAGAGCACTGGCGCCCGACAAGAATTTTCTTCGTTGACGATAGTGAATGATGAAAGCGAATAGTAGGCCGAGAAAAAGGGTTAGGCCGAGTAGTCCTGATTTAAGAATGACGTGACCAAAGCCACTGTGAACAAAATCAAATTTCCCAAAGTGGTAATCGAGGATATCTTCATTGCCATAAAAGCTACCCCAGCTACCCAAACCGAACCACCAGTTTCCTTCCAAGCTGCGGGCAGCCGATTCTAATTCATAAAAACGACTGGTTTCAGTGGCACGATCAGGCCCAACGTCATATAACAGCGAAGAAAGAAAGCCCGTACTTTGGCTATTAACATTAAATTGCAAACGCTCACGCAGTAGCGTTGCGCTAGCAGTCACCATGGCAAAGCTACTGACAGCCACAAGTCCTATGCGTCGCCGCCAAGGTAATTGCCAGACCAAGACTAAAGTCATCAACGCTAAACCAATCAGCGATGAACGCCGGAATGACAGTGCAACGGTAGCTATTTCTGTAACCAGCCAACCAGTGAGAAAAATACGCTGCCATAGCTTCAAGCGTACCGTTGGCATCAATAACAACCACGCCAGACAAAAAGCAGCTAGTGCTGCGATGTAGTTATCACCAATATCAAAAAAGACGAGCTTCATGTCCAAGCTCTCAAAATTACGATAGGGATTCGCGCTATCGCCTTCAAACCATTGATAGCGAATCAATCCATACAAAGCGCGCATGCCAGCTAAGATGAGCAGTAATTTGATTAACGATTGCTGATTTTCATGCGTTGTTAAGGTGCTAAATAGCAGCCAACTGAAAAGTAGCAAGTTAAGAATGTTGAGCAATCCGTTGTAACTTAAGATGAGGGTCAGCTCTTTTCCAGCGACTAAGCCGACTACTACATGGGCTAATAGCAGAAATGCAAAAGCTGCAAGAAATCGTGAAAAAGGAGCACTCAGTTTTTGTGGTGAGCTAGTCGTACTTTGGCGCATTGCTGCTGCCGCTACCGCTACCCACAGTAGAAGATTAATTAACGAAAAATAAAATAGACCCGTGCCTCGTGCGTACAAGGTGTTTTCTTCTTGTAGTTGCCCCCAAGTCGATGAAGAGAAAAGACAAAGTATCGACACGAATCCCAGCGTTATACCTGCAGGATGACGCCAACAAGCAACCAGCAAGATTGGCAGCGAAATCACAGCGGCGAGTAAAACAAGAAAGGTATCACTGGCTGCCGTAACATCCATAAACATACGATTTAAAATCGCATGCGAGGTTGTTCGGCGGGTCCGCGATAGACAAGTTCAGCGTGACTCGCTGCGGTGGCCGCTAAAAAGTGACGATATGTTCGCAAGATACCTTCGCGTAGTGGTATGTTGGCAGACCAACCCAGCTTATTTATCTTGCTTGAATCGAGCAATTTCCTGGGTGTGCCATCGGGTTTGCTGCGATCAAAAGTGAGTCGACCTTCGTAGCCAATGATGTCTGCGATCAGCTGAGCTAGATCAGCGATACTAATTTCTTCGCCACTGCCAACGTTGATATGTGAACACTGAGGTGTGTTTAAGGTATTTAATTGTTCACGTTCATGCTGCATCAAACGCAGACAAGCCAGTGCCAAGTCATCGACGTGCAGAAACTCTCTTAAAGGCTTGCCACTACCCCAAATACGTACTTCATCTGCATTGGAATGATAGGCGTCGTGAATTTTTCGTAAGAGTGCAGGTAAAACATGACTACTCTCGGGATGAAAATTATCACCCGGCCCATACAGATTGGTGGGCATCAAACTACGGAAATCAGTGCCGTATTGGCGGTTATAACTCTCGCATAATTTGATACCTGCAATTTTGGCAATCGCATAGGGCTCGTTGGTTGGTTCTAGCGGTCCATCGAGCAAGGCGCTTTCTCGTATCGGCTGGGTCGCTAAGCGAGGATATATACACGACGAGCCTAAGAATAATAATTTTTGTACCCGGTGACTCCAAGCCTGATGAATCACATTCGCTTCTATCAGTAAATTTTCACGTATGAATTCAGCCGGTTGCGTATTGTTAGCTTGTATTCCACCCACTTTGGCGGCAGCTAGATACACAGTATTGATTTGTTCGTTCGCAAAAAATTCTGCGACATGCTCGGCATCAAGCAAATCTAGCTCATCATGTGAACGCAACACGAGTTGGCAATCGCTGCGATCGCGCAGGGCACGAACCAACGCAGAACCTACCATGCCACGATGACCTGCGACGAAAATTCGCTCTATCGAATTACTCATGATGAGCATAGGCTTTAAAGCCGTTTTGACGAACTAGTGCATATTTTCGTGCGGCTGCTAAATCGGCTTCTACCATTTCCTGGACCAGCTCTTTCAGCGTGGTGCGAGCAGACCAGCCTAACTTTTCTTTAGCGCGGCTAGCATCGCCAAGCAAGGTGTTAACTTCAGTCGGCCTGAAATAACGCGGGTCGACACGTACGATGACTTGACCAGCTTTCACGTGTTCGATATCGCCGCATGATGCTATGTGTGCGACTTCTTCTACACCTTCGCCGCTCCACGAGAGTTGTATGCCAATTTCGTTGGCAGCCGCATTAACGAAATCGCGTACGCTCGTTTGATAGCCCGTCGCAATGACAAAATCTTCAGGCTCATCTTGTTGCAGCATCAGCCATTGCATCTCTACGTAGTCGCGTGCATGCCCCCAATCACGCAAGGCATCCAGATTGCCCAGATAGACGCAGTCTTGTAAGCCCAGTGAAATTTTTGCGAGAGCTCGAGTGATTTTTCGAGTAACAAAGGTTTCACCACGCAAGGCTGACTCATGATTAAAGAGTATGCCGTTACAGGCATATATATCGTAAGCCTCGCGGTAATTGACCGTAATCCAATAGGCGTACAACTTGGCAGCAGCATACGGGCTGCGAGGGTAGAAAGGTGTTGTCTCTCGTTGCGGTGTCTCTTGAACTTTACCGAATAACTCTGATGTAGACGCTTGATAAAAGCGAGTCTTTTTTTCTAGACCGAGAATACGGATAGCTTCGAGTAGTCGTAAGGTTCCCAGCCCATCGGAGTTAGCGGTGTACTCCGGTTCCTCAAAGGAGACGGCGACATGGCTCTGGGCTGCGAGATTATAGACTTCATCGGGTTGCACTTGCTGCATGATGCGAATGAGCGAAGCGGTATCGGTCATATCACCGTGATGCAAAACAAAGCGCAGCTCGGATTCGTGAGGATCTTGATATAAGTGATCGATACGTCCTGTGTTTAACGAGGAGCTGCGACGTTTTACACCATGAACTTCATAGCCCTTACTCAGCAGTAGCTCGGACAGGTAAGCGCCGTCCTGTCCTGTTACGCCAGTGATCAACGCTTTTTTTCTCTCGAGAGAGAAATTTTGAATAAGGTTCATCCGAGTTCGTCCAATAATATAAAGGACTGATTGTGAGCACTGTAGATTTTTCTACTTTGTGCATTCGCAGTATGGAGTAGCCACTGTCGATTTGATCAATAAAAAAATCACGCTATTTCAGTAACCATTCGGATTTTGTCTTTGCCAACGCCAATGATCATTAACCATTTGCAGTAATGTCTTCTCTGCTTTCCAGTTGAGTAGTTCTTTGGCTTTGTTTGCAGAGGCATAGCACGTGGCGATATCACCTGCACGACGTGGTGCGACGGTAATCGGAATCGGGGTGCCGCAGGCTTTTTCGAATGCAGCTACTGCTTGCAGTACCGTGACACCTTGGCCCGTTCCGAGGTTGACGGTAAAGCT
>JBEDHZ010000094.1:0-8124 GCA_041173845.1 Pseudomonadota bacterium | reverse complement strand
GTTCTTTCAGATGTGCGATGAAATTCACTGGGATTGCGCAGATAAGAACACCGGTAAACCACTGGCACGCGTCATCATGAAAGCCGGAGATATGGCTGCTATGCCCGCGTACTGCCGTCACCAAGGTTACAGCCCTAAACGTTCCATGTTGCTGGTATGGGAAAACGGTTCTCCGAGTCTCGTCTATGAGATTCAAAAAGGAGAGTCTCCAGAGGTTCCCGTCCAGTTCTAATCTGTACTCCATGGAGATGGCAGGCGTTTAACTGTCATCTCTGTCAAAGGCTTATTAGATGAAATTCACACGAGCTAGTTAACACTCAACCCCAAAGGAGCCTTCAGTCGTATCGCTCCGGAGAATCAGCATGACTCAAACAATCGCCAAGTCGCAGATACCTGCGGCTTTGCAGGGCGCAATTCATACGAAGCTTTTTATTGATGGCAAATTCGTCGATGCAGAATCTGGCGAAACCATGGCAACACTCAATCCGCATGACAACAGCGAAATTGCGCAGATAGCACTCGCAGGTAAAGCGGATGTTGATAAAGCCATTCTGGCAGCGCAAAAAGCGTACCCTAAATGGTCTCGACTTGCGGCGATGGATAGAGGTCGAATTCTCTTAAAACTCGCTGATTTGATTGAAGCTAATTCAGAGCAATTAGCTATGTTGGAATCATTAGATACCGGACATCCGATTCGTGATTCACGCATACTCGATGTGCCACGTACTGCAGTAACGTATCGTTACTTTGGTGGTATGGCAGACAAATTTCAAGGTGATGTCGTACCCGTTGAAGCCGGTTTTTTAAATTATGTCAGCCGCGAGCCTTTAGGTGTCGTTGGTCAAGTAGTGCCTTGGAATTTTCCTTTGATGTTCACCAGTTGGAAAATGGCACCGGCACTCGCAGCGGGTAATTGCGTTGTGCTTAAACCAGCGGAGATAACGCCGCTATCAAGTTTGCGCATCGCTGAATTAATGGCAGAAGCTGGAATGCCCGATGGCGTGGTGAATATTCTGCCCGGGCTAGGACAAGTAGCTGGCCAGTATATTGCCGAACATCCTGAGATCGCAAAAATCGCGTTCACAGGTTCAACGGCGACGGGCCGTCGTATTGTTCAGGCGTCAGCAGGTAATCTTAAAAAAGTACAACTCGAGCTAGGTGGTAAGGGCGCTAATATTGTTTTTGAAGATGCCTTTTTACCGGCTGCGATTAATGGTGCTGCATGGGCAATTTTCCACAATCAAGGACAAGCATGTATCGCAGGTGCGCGCTTAGTCTTGCATGAATCGATTGCAGAAGAATTTTTAGAAAAATTTACCGCACTCGCAAAATCTATTCGTCTGGGTAATCCACTTGATCCGAATACTGAGATGGGACCACTAACGAGTCAATTACATCGCGATCGTGTTTTGTCGTATGTTGATATTGCACGTCAGGAGGGTGGCGAGATCCTGAGCGGTGGGAAAGCCCCCGGTGGAGATTTATCGGCAGGTTGCTATATTGAACCCACCATAGTTCGCGCTAAATCAACGCATGATCGTATCGCACAAGAAGAAGTATTCGGGCCATTTGTTACTGTTCTCACCTTCAAAACAGATGAGGAAGCTCTCGCGATTGCCAATAGTACGGAGTATGGTTTGGGCGCCGGTCTTTGGACTCGTAATTTACAGCGTGCGCATTTAATGGCGCGTGAGATCAAGAGCGGTATGGTGTGGATCAATTGCTATAAACGCGTCAATCCTGGTTCACCGTTTGGTGGCGTGGGTCAGTCAGGTTATGGTCGTGAGATGGGTTTCGATGTTATGCGTGAGTACACACAAGCTAAAAGTGTGTGGGTGAATATTGACGCACAAATTGTTCCGCATTATCCGCGGCCAGCAAAGTAAAGAATCCATGATCGACTTTGTTTATCAAGCTCAAGCAGCCCGCGTCATATTTGGCGCCGGTAGCTTGCAGCATCTGGAGCGCGAGGTGCAACTGTTAGGCGCTGAACGTGCCTTAGTGCTTTGCACGCCAGAACAGCAAGCGATAGCAGAGCAGATTTCGCACATGTTGGGAGATCGATCAGCCGGTATTTATCCGAAAGCAGTGATGCACGTACCGGCAGAAACAGCGGCGGCTGCAGTTCAAGAGGCTAAACGCTTGGGTGCTGATTGCGCTATTGCGATTGGTGGGGGATCAACGACGGGCTTAGGTAAAGCGATTGCGCTTGAATCGGGATTGCCAATACTTGCTATCCCCACGACCTATGCCGGTAGTGAGATGACACCTATCTATGGCATTACAGAAAACGGGCTAAAGAAAACGGGACGCGATGCTCGCGTATTACCGCGAACAGTCATCTATGACGCCAACCTAACCTTATCCCTACCTGTGGGTTTGTCCGTCACGAGTGCAATGAATGCTATCGCTCATGCAGCCGAAGGTTTGTATGCCAAAGATGGTAACCCTGTTATGGATTTAATGGCTGAGGAAGGGATACGCGCATTAGCCTCTGCGATCCCTTTGATAAAAACCAATCCAGCCGATTTAGATGCGCGCAGTGATGCGCTCTATGGAGCCTGGTTGTGTGGGACAGTGCTTGGTAATGTCGGTATGGCTTTACATCATAAGTTATGCCACACACTGGGAGGCACTTTCAATTTACCGCATGCTGAAGTTCATACAGTGATACTTCCTCATGCGATTGCTTTTAATGCGGCTGCCGCACCAGATGCAATGAAAAAAATTAGTCGTGCATTGGGTGGTAAGCCAGCGGCTCAAGGTCTGTATGAGCTCGCCAAAACAAATGGTGCACCAGTCTCATTGAAAGAACTAGGCATGACATCAGACGATTTAGATAAAGCTGCGCAAATCGCTGTACAAAATCCCTATTGGAATCCCAGGCCGATTGGAGTTGATAGTGCGACTGCACTAAGAAATTTATTACAAAACGCTTGGGAAGGTGCTTCACCGGTTGCTTCATAAAGTTGGTTGGCTGTCGTTGTTTAGAAAGTTGTACTAGATGGGCTGTTCTTAAGGGTAGTAAAAATCGCAGCATAAACAGAAGGAGACAAAAAACATGGCAATTACTAGAAGACATTTTATTCAAGGCGCGGCAGCCGCGGCGCTACTGTCCACCACTGGCATGGCATTGGCAGCTGACACGATCAAAATTGGTTACGTCTCGCCACAGACTGGCCCTTTGGCTCCTTTTGGAGAAGCCGATAAATGGGTCATCGAGCAGATGCGTGCATCATTTAAAGACGGTGTTTCGATTGGTGGGAAAAAATACGCCGTTGAGATCGTATTAAAAGATAGCCAATCAAATCCTAATCGCGCAGGTGAAGTTGCGAATGATTTGATTTTGAAAGACAAAGTCGCATTGATACTCACCGCAGGTACACCTGAAACCGCTAATCCAGTTAGCGATGTGTGCGAACTCAATGAGTTGCCTTGTATTTCTAGCGTAGTACCTTGGCAGCCATGGTTCTTCGGCCGTAAAGGCGACCCAGCTAAAGGTTTTAAATGGACGCATCACATTTTCTGGGGCTTGGAAGATGTCATTGAAAACTTCACGAATGGCTGGAATAGCGTTAAGACGAATAAAAAAGTCGGCGGCTTATTTCCAAACGACGGCGATGGCAATGCTTGGGGCGATAAAGAGCGTGGCTTTCCTAAGCCTTTGTCAGCAATGGGCTATTCATTAACGGATCCAGGTCGCTTCCAAAACGGCACTCAAGATTTTTCAGCTCAGATCGCCGCTTTCAAAAAAGATGGCGTAGAGATCGTTACAGGGGTAGTCATTCCACCGGATGCAAAGACTTTCCTTACGCAAGCGCGTCAGCAAGGCTATAAGCCTAAAGTAATCACATTAGGTAAAGCACTCTTGTTCCCTGGTGCAATCGAAGCCCTAGGCGAATTGGGCGATGGTTTGACTACCGAAGTATGGTGGAGCCCCTCACATCCATTTACCTCGAGTTTGACGAAACAGTCAGCTAAGGATTTGGCTGGAGCCTACGAAAAATCAACCGGTAAACAATGGACGCAGCCTATTGGTTTCGCGCACGGATTATTTGAAGTCGCTGTTGATGCGCTTAAGCGTTCAAAATCAGCAAGTGCTGCCGATATCCGCGATGCCGTTGCAGCAACTCAGTTAAAAACGGTGGTGGGCGATGTGAAATGGGGTGGTCAGGGTCCATTCAAAAACGTCAGCAAAACACCGCTGGTATTGGGTCAGTGGAACAAGGGTAAGACGTACAAATACGAGCTCACCATTGTCAACAATAAAGCTGCCCCTGCGATTCCTGCAGGTGGAACACTACGTTTGATGAATTAAAGTCATTCATTAGCTATGGCCTTGCTTACCCTCAAAAACGTCAGTAAGTCCTTTGGCGCTTTAAAAGTGACTGATGGAGTTTCTTTATCAGTGACTGAGGGTGAGGTACTTGGAATTCTCGGCCCTAATGGGGCCGGGAAGACCACCTTATTCAATCTTATTTCGGGTGATCTCAAAGTTGATAGTGGTGAGATTACGTTTGATGGGCTCCGTATTAATGATGCGCCACCGTTTCAGCGCTGTCGTAACGGTATAGGTCGTTCTTATCAAGTACCTCAGCCATTTGGCGGAATGAGCGTGTTTGAAAACTTGGTGACTGCTGCCTGTTTTGGTGCCCAGGTATCAGAAAAAGAAGCCTGGCAAATTGCCTGTGACGTTTTAGAACAAACGGGTTTGCAAAAATTTGCGAATCAAGCAGCGGGTGGACTGACCTTATTAAACCGTAAGCGACTTGAACTCGCACGAGCTTTAGCAACACAACCCCGACTATTATTATTAGATGAAATTGCGGGTGGTTTGACTGAGCACGAAGCGCAAGAGCTGGTGGCCGAGCTGCAACGAATAAAACAAACTGGTATCACAATGATTTGGATCGAGCACGTGGTCCATGCTTTGCTCTCTCTAGCAGATCAGCTATTGGTCATTAATTTTGGCCGAACCTTATGCGAAGGTAAGCCGGACGTTGTAATGCAAGATGCCGAAGTAAAACGCGTCTACATGGGTTTGGAGGTCTAACATGTTACGTGCTCAAGGCATTACTGCAGCGTATGGAGACGCGCAGGCTTTATTTGGTATTGATTTTTCGATGAGCGCTGGTGAAATCGTTGCGCTGATTGGTGCTAATGGGGCCGGCAAATCTACATTTTTAAAAACACTTACTGGTCTACTTCCGGCGCGAAGTGGAGAACTCGAATTTGAAGGTCAGTCGCTTCGACGTTTAGATGCCGGCGACATCGTTAAATTAGGAATAGCGATGGTGCCGGAGGGCAGACGCTTATTTCCTAGTTTGACGGTTGAAGAAAATCTTTTGATGGGCGCTCTGTCAGGTCGTCAGGGTTCCTGGAACATTAGTCGTGTATTTCAGTTATTCCCAATATTAGAAGAAAAGCGGAATGCGCCTTCCACTTCCTTATCAGGCGGCCAACAGCAGATGGTTGCCATCGGACGGGCTTTGATGAGTAATCCTCGTCTTTTGCTGTGCGATGAAATCTCTCTTGGTTTAGCACCAGTAGTTATTCGTGAAATTTACGCGGCATTACCAGCAATTATGGAAGAGGGTATGTCACTCTTAATTGTCGAACAAGATGTGCAGCTTGCAATGCAGGCTTCATCTCGTGTTGTCTGTTTGCAGGAAGGTTTAGTGTCACTGGAAGGTAAATCCAGTGAATTGAGTCGTGATCAAATTAGTAAAGCTTATTTTGGACTATAGATCATGACCGAAATTATTTTGCAGGGTTTATTACTAGGCGGTCTCTACGCATTGTTCGCATTAGGACAATCTCTGATGTTTGGAGTGATGAGACTGACAAACACCGCGCAAGGCGATTTTATTATTCTCGGTGGATTTTTTTCTATCAGTATGGTTGCAGCGACTGGCTTATCGCCTGGCTTGGGATTGTTAGTACTCATACCGATAGCTTTTTTGGCGGGATATGCCTTACAACGTTTCGTACTTAACTACACCTTAGGCCGTGATCCCTTACCATCATTAGTGGTGACTTTTGGTCTGTCCATCATTATTCAAAACTTTTTGCTGGAAATGTATTCCGCTGATCCAAAATCACTAGAGGCCGGCAGCATTGCGTTGGCAAGTTTTTCGATGGGCGATCTTACGATTGGTGTATTACCCTTATTCACATTTGGAATTGCAGTGCTTGCGACAATTTTATTGCAAGCTCTATTTAGTTACACGTCGCTAGGACGATCATTTCGTGCTGTCTCTGATGATAGAGAAGCCGCTCAATTGATGGGTTTAAAGCCTGCGATTGTCTATGCTCAAGCGACCGGTATTGCTTTTATGTTGATTGCGCTTGCAGGGGGATTACAAGCGATGCGTACGACGATTGCACCGGCTGATGGTCCGCTGTTGTTACTGTTCGCATTTGAAGCAGTCATCATAGGTGGTATGGGTTCGTTCTGGGGTACGTTAGTCGGTGCGCTTCTATTAGGATTAACTCAGCAGATAGGCTTTCGATTGGATCCGGGTTGGGGTATCTGGTTTGGTCATTTAATGTTTTTAGTCGTACTAGTCATACGACCACAAGGACTTTTTCCAAAAACTCGAGGCTAGTTTCTTTATTTATAAAGATCGCTAATTTATGCAAGCTTATGATGTGATACGCAGCAATCGCTTTTCTAAAGCACTGCCTTGGCTGACAGTGCTGCTGCTGATACCCGCAATCTCGCTTCCCATGTGGGGTGAATCGAGTTGGTTGCGTGAAGTTGTTGAAATAGCCTGCTACTTTTTATTTGCCATGATGTGGAACCTACTTGCGGGTTACGGTGGAATGGTTAGCATAGGTCAGCAAGCTTTTTTTGGTTTTGGTGGTTACACCATGCTCATATTAGGTAATGAGGCGGGTGTGAATCCGTTTCTTGCCATTCCCATAGCGGCAATGCTCACTACAGTGATTGCATGGCCGGTTTCGTTACTAGCCTTTAGGCTTCAAGGCGGTTATTTCGCCATTGGTTCATGGGTGATTGCTGAAGTATTTCGTTTGTCCTTCGCAAACTTACACTGGGTCGGAGGGGGTTCTGGAACCTCACTAACAGCGTTGCGCGATATTGAAAAAGCGACTCGAGAAAGCACCACTTATTGGATTGCATTAGCGTGCATCGTCATTTCTATCGCTGGCATCTATTTGTTTTTACGGTCTAAGCGTGGACTTGCTTTGCTCGCAATTCGAGATAATGAAAATGCGGCAGCATCGCAAGGTATCGATGTACAGCGATTGAAATTGGCTGTTTATTTAATCGCTGCAGGTGGTGCTGGTCTAGCAGGGGCTTTGTATTTCGTTAGTAATTTGCGTATCTCACCTGATGCAGCATTCTCAGTGAACTGGACAGCCTTTGCAATTTTTATGGTGGTGATCGGCGGATTGGGACGAATAGAGGGGCCTATTATTGGCGCGCTACTGTTTTGGTTTCTGAATAAATTTTTTAGTGATTATGGGACTTGGTATCTTATCGGATTAGGTCTAATTGCTATTCTCGTTACTTTATTTTTCCGCGATGGTTTATGGGGCGCCATACATCGTCGTTATGGATTATCGCTTTTCCCCACGCATCGATTTTTAAAGCCAAGGAATTAAATGAAATTTTCGCATGAAGCAATTACACAAGCTGCGATTGATAGTTTTGACGGCGCCGCAAATCCACGATTGAAGTTAATTATGCAATCGCTGGTTAAGCATTTGCATGCGTTTGCCCAGGAAACGCAATTGACAGAAGAAGAGTGGATGGCAGGTATTCAATTTTTGACTGCTACTGGCCATAAATGTGACGATGTAAGACAAGAATTTATTCTGTTATCTGACACACTAGGGTTATCCATGCTGTTGGTTGCTATGCATGACGGTACTCATCAGGGTGCAACCGAAGCGACTGTTTTAGGGCCTTTTCATACGCATGATGCTCCGGCCATTCATAATGGTGCTGATATTGCTAATGGTGCGCCTGGCGAACCTTTGTTTGTTACCGGTCGCGTCGTAGCAACCGATGGGAAGCCGCTGGCAAATGCTTTAGTTGATATATGGCAGGCCGATTCAGAAGGCTTATATGACGTGCAACGAGGCGAGTTGGAAAGT
>JBEDHZ010000093.1:0-8136 GCA_041173845.1 Pseudomonadota bacterium | reverse complement strand
CTGGAATGACCAACGATGACCAAGTCAACTTGTAAATCATGCGCAAGCTCTTCGATCACGCTTACTGGCTCACCCACCTCCAGATGAGGCACCACAGTTAAGCCACCTGCTGCCAGCATCGCGGCACCCGCCTCTAATTCCTTTTCCATTTTTTCTTTTTCGACGGTCAGCCCCTCTTCGACGCTCAACACCGCCGCCGCAGCGAATTCACCCACCAAAAGGTAGGGAGGTGGACTTACCACCGCCAAAAGATGGATAGTCGTGGTTTTAGGTAGCGCCATTCGACGGCATTCCTGTAAGGCGACACGACTTTCGGGAGTCCCGTTGTAAGCCACCAAGATCGTTTGGTACATGCGCTCCTCCGTTAAAGATACCAAGACCGGTCATGTTCTTAAACCAGTGAGCAGAAGCTACACCAAGACCGCGTCAACAGCAACGCAGATCATGACCGCAAATTTCGGTGGACAGTTTTGTGGATAAGGCAGCGAAAGCTTGCTTAACTGACTGATTTTTATTGATTTTATGAACTTGATCCAGCGCAGGGTCTAGACCAAAGCAAGGCAAAAAAAACCCGACCGGGCATGCGCCGGGTCGGGGTAAATCCATCCTTTTTGGAAGGCTGGAGGAGACAGGTGCAACTGTAGCAACTGACCTCTGTGATGTCTGCTTTTCGTTTGTGATGCCAGATATAAGTCTTGCTTATGATTGCCCTGAAGAATCCATTTAAAACTAACATCATAGAGATCTGACATTTACAACAAATCGCTCATCGAGGCGTAAAAAAATAAACCCGTCATGCTTTCACATGACGGGTCCACGTCTCCTCTCGCTCTTCCGGCGATAGATTTTTTATTACATCGCCGAGCATTCTGCATTCGAAAAGCAAGAATGTCATCATGCGACGCAGCATGCCAAAAAAACATCACCCAGACCTAAGCCAAACATGGTCTCAACGATAAATTTTGGGGGCTTTCAGGCTGCGCGCAAAATACAAAATTTCTATCGCAAGTGAAATGATTCACACACTAAAGAACGATCGAACGTTGTATTGGTTTACACAAATAAATAACGGTTGCCGCTTAAAAAAATCGGCAACCGTCAATGGTGCAACTTACAGCTAGGTAGTCCAGCAGCTATTTATAGATCGTCGTCTAATTTTCTAGGCCTGCCATCAACTTCACTAATGCGCATACGCTTACGGCGATCGCCCATCAATTCACGCAGTTCACGAATACTCAAATCAGTCACTTCATGCATACGAATCAACAACGAAGCGCCAACTGGCAACGTACGATGACGAATTTTACTGATCACTGGAGGACGCACTTCCAGCGCGCGCGACAATGCAGCATCATTTTTCAGATTCAATTTCTGGATTAAAGCATCCAGCAAACGATTCGGATCGTAGCCATCCTGCGAAACCAAAGGATGTTTGTCCATGGTGTATCTCCCCTTGGGATTTTATTAGGTGACAAACGGCCAAAAAAAGGCCGACTTGCCCGAGAGCAATTACTCGAATGTTAATTTATATGTCATCGGTGCAACATTTTCAAGTGCTTGATTGAAAATAAACCGTTAATGATGCATTTTTGCGAAAATAACGTATCTTTAAAACAACTAATAAAATAAAAACACCCTAAAAATCCCTTTTAAATCAGTAACTTAATATTTTATTTTTCAAATGGCAATATTGACAGTCTTTACAACTGCCAAACAGGGGCTATGTTGCCTATAAAGCCATTTACGGAATGTTGAAAACGCCTATCCGAAGGACGCTGTAAAAAACAGTGTGAGTCGAATCAAGGACTTGCAAGAATCAATCGAAGCAATAAATGAAATAGCAAAAAAATTCTATCGAGGCCCTTCGCTTATTTCAAAAGCAATTGAATTGAAAAAAAACTTCGTGCAAGAAAGAAAGTTTTATAAAAACTTGAAACGAAAATTCTTCGACAAAAAACTAGGCGAACTACTGAGTTCGGAACGCGAAATCAGTAGTTAAGAGGCAACTCGACAAACAATCGCTTAGCAAACTACTTATCAATTCAAAACAACCAACCATTATTTTTTGTCAGTACTAACAGCAAATTATTTGCTGGCCGCTTTTGCTTCTTCATAAAGACGCTTGCCATCGAAACCTTTAGATGTCATGTCTTTAATCCATTCTTCGGCAACGCTAGCGGTTGCAGCCTCCCAACGTTTAAGTTCCGCTGCCGGCAAAGTGTAAAAGGTATTTTTTCTAACCTCGGCCGATTTTTTCCCCGGCAAAGCATCATCCACAAACACCTTACCCACCCAAGCCGACTGGTCGGCACCAGTGTTGGCATCAATAATTTTTTTAAGATCAGCCGGCAGTGAATCGTATTTGGCGGAATTCATCGCAAATAAAAATACCGTGTTCGACATTTGTGGCTCACCAGGCGCTGCCTCTGTGTGAAATTTAGTCACTTCATCAAACTTCACTGCAGGCACCACCTCCCAAGGAATCATTACACCATCGATAACCCCCTTAGACAGCGCCTCTGCTGCCTGAGGCAATGGCATAGGAACCGGTGTCGCGCCTAATGCTGCAAGCATCTTAGAACCCTGACGAGTCGGCGCGCGTAACTTCAATCCTTTGAAATCTTCCAGCGTTTTAATCTGCTTTTTGGTCGTATGCATGAGCGAACCATCATGCACATGAAACAAAATAGGTTTTACACCCTTAAATTCTGCGGTGGCATTGCGAGCTGCGTAATGCCACAGGCCGCGACTGGCGCGCTCAGAATCTTGAACCATGAACGGCAATTCAAACGCCTCTATCACTGGAAAACGGCCAGCTTGATAACTAGGTACCGTCCAAACCATATCCACCACACCATCTTTGACTTGATCATAAAGCTGCTGCGGCGCGCCGCCCATCTGCATGGCTGGATAAATCTGGCACTTCAATCGACCCGCCGATTCTTTAGCGATCTTGTCGCACCAGGGCACAATAAAATTTCTATGCGCGGTTGATGCCGGTGGCAAAAAATGATGCACCTTGAGCGTCACAGTCTGTGCAAAGACCGAGCCCGCAAAACTAAACAAAGCGATGGCAAGAAATAAACGACGGGATGAAGTTTTCATGGTTGGATCCAAAATTAGCGTTTATGCGCCGAAGGTATGCACCAGATACAACGAAATAGCCGGGAAAAATACCAGCGCAATTGTGCGTATCAAATCAGAGAGCAGAAAAGGCAGCACACCTTTAAAAGTCTCCATCACCGGGACATCTTTAGCGAGTCGGTTAATGATGTAAATATTCATGCCTACGGGTGGATGCACCAGCCCTATCTCAACCACCATCAACGCCAGAATGCCAAACCAAACCGATTTGTCAGCTACCGTCATACCCCAAAAATCCAGGCCCATAACGATAGGATAAAAAATAGGAATCGTTAGCAAAATCATCGCTAACGAATCCATCACACAACCAAGGAAAATATAAATCAACAGAATTGCGAAGATCACAGAAAGCGGCGGCAAACCACTGCCCTGCACCCACGTTGCCAATTCAGTTGGCATCTGGGTGATCGCTAACCCTGCGTTTAGCATATCCGCACCGAGCAGCACGAGAAAAATCATCGCTGTTGCTTGCGCCGTACCGGTGATACTTTTAATGATGCCATTCATACGCATGCCACCGACAATGGCCAGCAAGCCGCACGCAAACACACCAATCGATGCGGCCTCAGTTGGATTCGCCCAACCGTCATAAATACCCACAATCACTACTAAAAACACCAGCATGATTGGTATGACACCCACCAGTGATCGCAACGCTGCTGCGGTAGGTACACGCTCGCCAGCTGGACCCGCCTCTGGCTTAATGGCAACTACGATTCGAATCACCAGCATATAGCCCAGCATCGCCAACAAACCAGGAACGATGGCTGCCATAAATAATTTGCCTATCGACTCTTGCGTCAACACTGCATAAATCACCAGAGGCACTGAAGGAGGAATCATGATGCCCAGCGTTCCTCCAGCTGCTAACGCACCAGTTGCTAATGACCCCGCATAGTTATAACGACGCAGTTCGGGCAGAGCCACTTGACCCATCGTCGCAGCCGTTGCCAGTGACGAACCGCAAATCGCACCAAACGCGGCACACGCGCCCACAGCGGCCATCGCTACCCCACCGCGCAGATGACCCACAAAATTATTCACGCATGTGAAAAGAGCGCGCGACAACCCACCGTGAGTCGCAAATTGACCCATCAACATAAACAGAGGAATAACGGCCAGGTCGTAATTTGAAAAACGTGAATACGCGAGATTTTTTAACGCGTTCAGCAAAGGCAGCCACGCGTAATCGTTCATCACCACAAAACCGGCAGCACCCACCAAAAACATACCGATACCTATATGAACGCGCAACGCTAACAGCACCATCAGCACCGCAAACATAATCAAACCAATCGTCATACCACTCATGCTGACTCTCCCGCTGTTGCTAACTGCCAGTGTGTGATCGCGTTATACAAACCAGCAACAGCGAGCAAAATAAAACTAGGTACGATAGCCGCAACAACAATCCATACGGGCCACGCAAGAATCATCGATGTTTCACCCGCCTCTTTAATCGAGACAGCAGAAACGGCGGTACGCCAAGCAATCAGCGCTGCCACAACTGCTAACAATAAATGAGAAATAGCGTCCAACACTTCGCGCGTTTTAGGCGACACCGAAGCAGTAAAGAAATCAACTCGCAAATGATGTCGCTCCATCTCACAGTAAGCGAGCATGGCAGCCGAAGCAATCGCTGTTCCCATTTGCATAACTTCGATATCGCCTGGCACAGGAATCGAGACCAATTTACGGCCAACGATAGAAATCAATGACATCACAACTAAAGCGATGAATCCCACCCCACCGATCAGCGCGAAAATACGCGTTAATTCGTAAAGTTTTTCACCTAGCGGGCCTCGATTGAACTCCGCTTCCGTATCCAAAATGCCTGGCTCCTGCATGTCTTCTCCCTTTTGCGCGGGCTTTGCCCGTCTCGTGTTCAGTTTGTTTTCGGGTTCAATAAATGCGAGTCAATACATGCGCCTAAATTTCACACATTGAAATTTGCAATAGCCCCCAACACTAGCAATGATAACTGCTTCGCAGCTTGATTGAGTAATTCTTCAACCGCGGGTCAGCGCTGGGAGTACACGTCCACTCACCGTTCCAAACCCACAGCGATAGTGCGCTCCAACGCAAGCACCACGTAAAGTCACCACATCACCATCCTCAAGAAAGCTGCGTTTTGTCTGACCATCAATCAGTGTCACTGGTCGCTGCCCATTCCAACTCAGTTCCAGCAAACTGCCAAAAGAATCGGGTTGCGTACCGCTGATGGTTCCCGACGCCATAAGATCACCAACACGCACATTGCAACCTGAAATAGTGTGATGAGCGAGTTGTTGCGCCATACTCCAATACATTGCGCGGTAGTTCGTGTTGCAAATCGTGGTTGGTTGTTCGCATTCTGCAGTGTGTAATTCAACAGCGAGTTGAATATCAAAACTATGATCGCCGCTCTGACGAAGATAAGGCAAAGGTTCAGGCTCTTGCGTTGGTCCAGGTACACGGAAAGGTTCTAAAGCCTCCATCGTCACCACCCACGGCGATATCGATGTCGCAAAAGTCTTGGCATTAAAAGGGCCTAATGGCACGTATTCCCACTGTTGTATATCGCGTGCACTCCAGTCATTCAAAAGCACCATACCAAACATCAAATCTTCAGCATGATTCACACTCACCTGCTCACCAAGCGCGGTATTTGCTCCCACAATAAACGCCGTCTCTAATTCAAAATCTAATTTGGCACAGGCGGCGAACTGTGGTTGCTCTGCTGAAGGAGGCTTAACTTGCCCCATAGGGCGACGTATGTCGGTACCGCTAACCACCACCGAACTAGCACGGCCGTTATAACCGACGGGCAGATGCAGCCAATTGGGTAGTAAGGCATTCGCTGGATCACGAAACATCGAGCCGACATTCGTTGCATGCTCTTTGGAAGAATAAAAATCAGTATAGCCAGACACCGCTATAGGCAGATGCATGATGGCTTCATGCATAGGAATCAATGCACTCGCCCGTAATGACGCATCATCACGCAGACGCGCATGATCTTCACGAAGAAGTAAACTAATCTGTGCTCGCGTAGAACGCCAAACAGAGCGTCCTAATGCGATGAAATCATTTAAAGCAGGTTGATTAAAAACAGATTCATTACCAGGGGTGAGCAAACCTATTTTTTCTAACTGAGCCAAATCAAGCACCCAGTCCCCAATTGCCACTCCTACGCGTAACTCAGGTGACTGTCGTGTACTGAAAATACCAAAGGGGAGATTCTGAATAGGAAAATCGGATGAAGGATCAACCGGTATAAACGATTTCAACGTAGGTGAATTTGGATGCATAACTACCATCAGTTAGTAAAATATTTTTTAAAATCCTGCCAGCAATCCATGTAATTGCTTTGTAATTGAGGTGATTCCAGAGCGAGCTTGGTCGGCCGTATCGGCAAACGTGTTTCAAACATAAAAGCCAGCGTCGCATCGATTTTTTGTGGATGTAATTCAGCGTTGCTGGCTTTTTCAAAACTAGCGACATCCGGTCCGTGAGCTGACATACAGTTGTGAAGACTACCGCCACCCGGCAAGAAACCTTCAGCCTTCGCATCATACTGCCCATGCACCAGACCCATATATTCACTCATCACATTACGATGGAACCACGGAGGTCTGAAGGTATTTTCAGCCACCATCCAACGCGGTGGGAAAATCACAAAATCGAGATTCGCTGTTCCCGGTAGGCTCGAAGGTGAAGTCAGCACGGTAAAAATAGAAGGATCAGCGTGATCAAAGCTAACTGAATTCATCACATTAAAATGTGCCAAATCGTATTTGTAAGGGGCGTAATTACCATGCCATGCAACCACATCTAAAGGAGAATGACCGATAGGTGCTGACCATATCTTTCCTGAAAATTTAGCAATCAGCTCAAATTCACCTTGTCTATCTTCAAAGGCCGCGACAGGGGTTAAAAAATCTCGCGGATTCGCCAGACCATTTGCACCGATTGGACCTAGATCCGGTAAACGCAAAAGAGCGCCATAGTTTTCACAGATATATCCTCGCGCAGTATCTTCTTTTAAATCGACGGCAAAGCGAACTCCTCGTGGAATAACTGCAATCTCGCCAGGCTTTACATCGATCAAACCAAACTCTGTACGCAAACATAGTTCACCTGACTGAGGCACGATGAGTAACTCACCGTCAGCATTGTAAAAAAACCTGTCACCCATCGAGCGATTCGCAAGATAGAGATGAATAGCCATGCCCAACTGTGCATCTGAACTACCGTTACCTGCAATCGTCACCAAACCATCAATAAAGTCACACGCCTTACTAGGAACTGGAAATGGATTCCAACGTAACTGATTCGGTGAAGGCGAAATTTCATCAAATACTCCGCCACAAAGCGTTGCATGATTTTTTTCGACAAATTTTCCGTGAACTGCACTAGGGCGTATTCTGTACAACCACGAGCGCCGATTTTCAGAACGTGGCGCTGTAAAAGCCGTTCCCGATAGCTGCTCTGCATACAAACCGCGAGCTACTTTTTGCGGTGAGTTCTGCCCTACTGGCAAAACTCCCGGCAAAGCCTCGGTCGCAAATTCATTACCAAAGCCCGACTGATAGTGATTTGTTGATGTCGACATGCTTATGCTTGCTCCGTCATTGAGTCAGTCACGATAGAAGAACGTGCCAATTTCATAGCCTCACGCAAAACTGACAGATCGCCAATATGATTTGCCATGAGTAAAACCAAGCGCGCATTCAAGGCCTCACTTTGCGCAGGCAAAAGATCACTATGTGTACTGATGAGTAACTCATAGAATCCATCAGGGTCAGGTAAATTGATATCAGTAATTAGTGCGCTCATGGTGCCACTCCAAGCAAACTTGCTCTATGCAATGCTGATTGAATATTTTTATGATTAAATTCACGCCAACGCGCAGCCACATGCTGGTCGGGCCGCACCAGATAGCAAGTGCCGTCGGTCGCGTCATAGCGTGCAAACGCGAGGCCTTCTTCATCCAGCAAGACGTTCAAGCTG
>JBEDHZ010000092.1:0-8151 GCA_041173845.1 Pseudomonadota bacterium | reverse complement strand
TGAGATTGCGGGCATCTGAGACACCACCTACTACACCCCCGCGTGGCCGCGGGTTGATATCGCAACAAACCCCCAAATAAAAAACCACCGCAAGGGTGGTCTTTTATTTGGTGGAGGCGGCGGGAATCGAACCCGCGTCCAAAAGTCCTCTACAGACAGTTCTACATACTTAGTGTTGTCGTTTGAATTTAATCTTGCTGACGCGGACACACACGCTGCAGCAAAACGAGTCACCTAAATTTAACGTTGTGCCAAGTGACCCGACGCAACGCGATTCGCTGTGAATGACTCTACTGCTGTTGCCAGCCCGCCCCAGCGACAAGACGGTGTAGAGCTAAGAAGTTATTAAGTTCCTAGGGGTTTACGCTGCTCGTGCAGTAGCGTAAATATCTTCGTTTGCATTTAAGCATTTCCGGTTGGATTTACGAGGTGACCAGCCCTCGGTATGCCCTGAGCTGCTTTGCAACCCCTGTCGAAACCAGGTCGCCCCCAATAAGCAGTTACATCATTGTAGACCTCATCTGTGGGCGGTGCGAGCAATTTCAAGTGCGCGTGATCAAAGTCACTAAATCAAGTGGGTGAGCGGCGATGATGTCTGCCAACCAATCGGCGGGTTCGGTGTGGCCACAATATCCCCAGGCTGCTGCGATAGTTGGCATGCCTGCGGCTTTGCCTGCTTGAATATCGCGCAAGTCATCGCCAACGTACCAACAGTCGTGCGGTGCTATCTGCAATTGACGTGAGGCTTCGAACAAAGGTTCGGGGTGAGGTTTTGCATGAGGTGTCGTATCGCCCGAAATAACACAGGCGGCGCGCTGCAATCCGATTTTAGGAACGAGCGCATCGGTATACAGCGCGGGCTTATTCGTCACTATGCCCCATTGCATTCCACGCTCAGTAATTTCGTCGAGTAGTTGATTGACGCCATCAAAGAGGACTGTGCGATCTGCAATGGCGGCAGCATAGTTCGCCAAAAATTCAGTTCGCATGTCGTCGTACGAAGGATGGCCTGGTGCTATGTCGAACGCTGCACCAATCAAACCACGAGCTCCGGCAGATGCGAGTGGGCGCAGTATCTCAAAAGGTGTTTCATCGAGCGCACGGTCAGTGCGCATTTTATTCACGGCCGCTGCTAGATCGGGAGCGGTGTCGGCTAGTGTGCCATCTAGATCAAACAATAAAGCGCGTGGAAATGATGGCAGCATGGGTATAAGTTACGGAGATCAGTTTGGTTTACTACACGCCATCAAATAATTGACGTCTGTATCGTGATTGAGTGAGTAAATTTTTGTGAGTGGGTTGTAGGTCATGCCTTTGAGGGCTTGCACTTCTAAGTTGGCATTGCGTGCAAATTGCGATAACTCGGCAGGCTTAATGAACTTTGCATAATCATGTGTGCCGCGAGGTAGCAGACGCAGCATGTACTCGGCACCAATGATGGCAAACAAGTAGGATTTTGGATTGCGATTCAAAGTCGAAAAAAACAATCGACCACCGGGTTTAACTAATGTCGCGCAAGCTTGAACGATGGCAGATGGATCGGGTACATGCTCGAGCATTTCCATGCACGTGACGACGTCGTATTGGCCAGCTTCACGCGCTGCCAATGCCTCGGCGGCGATGAGTTCGTAACTAACTTGAACTCCTGATTCAAGGCTGTGAAGCTCAGCGACTTTGAGTGCTTTTTCAGAGAGGTCAATGCCTTTGACATTCGCGCCTTTTTTTGCGATGGCTTCTGCCAGGATGCCGCCACCACAGCCAACATCTAATACGCGTTTACCGGCAAGCGGTACCAATGTATTGATCCACTCTAGTCGGAGTGGGTTGATTTCATGCAGGGGACGAAATTCAGACGTGGGATCCCACCAGCGGTGAGCTAGTTCACTGAATTTTTGGAGTTCTAGAGGGTCGGCGTTCATAACCGGCATGATAGCTGAAACCGGCCATATGCTTTCGACGCCCAATAAAAAGCCCCCGCGAGCGGGGGCTTAGTACATCACTGATTACTGCTAGCGTTCGGCAGTTATTTTTTACGTGAACCGACGACTTCAACTTCAACGCGACGATTTTTTGCGCGACCTTCACGTGTTTTGTTGCTGGCTACTGGGCTACCTTCGCCTTTACCAGCAGTAAAGATGCGATCTGCAGGAATGCCTTTGGACACCAAGAAGGCTTTTACTGCATTCGCGCGACGCAAAGAGAGTTTGATGTTGTAAGCATCGGAGCCGATTGAATCTGTATGGCCAGTTGCCACGACGACTTCGATATCAATGCCTTGCAGTTTAGAAGCTAAATCATTCAGCTTGGTTTTACCAGCAGGCTTGAGTACTGATTTATCAAAATCAAAGAAGGTATCAGCTTCAAAGGTAATTTTTTCTGATGATGGAACAACGGCTGCTGCGGCAGCAGGTGCTGCTTGTGGCGCTGGAGTTGTATCGACGTAAGGCGCTGGTGCTGGAGCAGGCAGTGGTGTTGCCAGTGGCACTGCTGGAGCAGCGCTTTTCAGCATACTGTCGCAACCTTCAATGGCGTCAGCGGGTGTCCAGAACCCAGTGTGCCAGCATAGGCCAAAATTGCTTTTGACTACGCCGTTCTCAGAATCGGTCAAATATCCTTTTTTGGCAGCATTGTCTGCGGCGAAGACAAGCGCGCTCATTGAAGAAAGCGCTAAAAGGATGGCTAAATTGCGCAAAGTGCGTTTCATTTTGGTTCCCGTGTTGGTTGAGCTGTATTCGTCGGGGGCAGCTGAAATTAGAAGATGCTGGCCCATTTCCCGATCTAGAACGTAATTTTACTGCTATTTATTAGCATTAGCCCAAGAAGTCTGCCAATTTAGTGAGTTATTCACAATAACAAAAGAAACAACAAAGTTATCGTGAAAATGACTTTTAGCTCCCAACGGTGTTCCACTGGGCATGTTTTGTCCGGCTATTTTGGCGAGCCGGAAACAGCTTTTGCTTGGGGTTTGGGCGATTACTCCCTGGCTCGATTGGTTACAACTTCTATCTCTACGCGTCGATTCAGGGCGCGTCCTGCTTCGCTTGAATTGCTGGCTATAGGTTGTGAGCTGCCTTTTCCTTCCGTGAATATTTTTTCGTTGGGTATGCCTTTGTTGCTGAGATAGTCAGCCACGACTCTTGCGCGTTTTTCAGAAAGTTGTTGGTTATGTACCGGTGTGCCCATGGAGTCTGTATGGCCTAAAGCCACTACGACCTGAACAACGCCGTCGAACAAGCGCGAAGCGAGCGCATCGAGTCTTTGCTTTCCCTCAATTTTTAGAGCTGCTTTATCAAAGTCAAAGAGTGTTTCTGTATCGAAGCTAATTTTTTCAGAGGACTCTTGTGTAACTGTTGAATTAATCGCTTGCACCGGAACCACGTCGGTCTCTTTTGGCGGTGTGGCTAGTTGCTCTGGAGCTTCTGCGGGCGAGGTAACTGGTAACGCCTTTGCCATGACGCCATCGCAGCCAACTAAATTTGCCAATGCGGGAGTCCAGATACCTGCGCGCCAACATTCACCTGTGCCGCCTCGAACTGCGTTTCCACCAGAGTCGGTCAAATAAGCACCGCTGTTGCTGTTATCGGAAGAGAGATTGACTGCGTCGTCTGCCGACGCCATCGATACCGATAAAGGAATCAGTATCAGAAAGATATTTGAACGCTGGCCCATGGGTATGTCTCCTTGCTGTGAGAGTGCTGAGCGAAATTACAATTTGACTAGTCTGACAGTCATAGGCAGGAGGGTTTTGGTGCTAATCAAACGCTGGATAGGGGCTTTGAAATCTTGGTGCGGCTGCGGTTAGTTTTAGTTGCGGCCAGTCTTCTTTAAGAGGGGGCCGCGTGGTAAAATTTCATGTTCAGAAAAGAGTGGTTGAGACTGCTCAATATCGCTAGTGAAACCATACGATTTTCCTTGTGTTTTCATGAAATTGTCCGTTCAAATTTCTTAAATTATCAGCCTGCCAATGGATCAGTTCGCCAAAGAGACCATCCCGATTTCCCTCGAAGAAGAGATGCGCAAGAGTTATCTCGATTACGCCATGAGCGTGATCGTCGGTCGTGCATTACCTGATGTTAGGGATGGGCTCAAGCCAGTACATCGCCGCGTCTTGTTTGCGATGCATGAAACTAACAATGTTTGGAATCGCCCTCACGTCAAATGTGCTCGTGTGGTAGGTGAAGTCATGGGTAAGTATCATCCGCATGGCGATCAAGCGATTTACGACACGCTGGTACGTATGGCGCAAGATTTTTCTTTGCGCTACACCTTGGTTGATGGTCAGGGAAATTTTGGATCGATTGATGGCGACAACGCTGCTGCGATGCGTTACACCGAATGTCGTCTGGACAAAATTGCCAGCGAGTTGTTGGCCGATATCGATAAAGACACGGTTGATTTTGTACCCAATTACGACGGCAAAGAAAAAGAGCCATCGGTATTGCCAACGCGCATACCGAATCTCTTAATCAACGGTTCTTCCGGTATTGCCGTGGGTATGGCAACGAATATCCCACCTCACAACATTACCGAAGTCATCAACGGTGCACTGCATGTATTGCAGACGCCTCAGTGCACGGTGGATGAACTAATAGAAATCATCCCTGCTCCCGATTTCCCTACAGCGGGAATCATCTACGGTGTGTCTGGTGTGCGTGATGGTTATCGTACTGGTCGTGGTCGCGTGGTGATGCGTGCTCGTACGCATTTTGAAGAATTGCGTGACAACCGTTCCTCTATCATCGTTGATGAGTTGCCTTATCAGGTCAACAAAAAATCTTTGCTTGAGCGCATAGCTGAGCTGGTTCGCGACAAAAAATTAGATGGCATCTCTGACATTCGCGATGAGTCTGACAAATCAGGCATGCGCGTTGTTATCGAGCTCAAGCGTGGCGAAGTTGCTGAGGTTGTTCTAAACAATCTCTACAAGCAGACGCAACTTCAAGACACCTTCGGTATGAATATGGTGGCGTTGGTTGATGGGCAGCCTAAGCTCTTGAACCTGAAGCAGATGCTGGAATGCTTCTTGTCCCATAGACGTGAAATCGTCACTCGCCGTACGGTATTTGAATTACGCAAAGCGCGCGATCGTGGCCACGTGTTGGAAGGTTTGGCCGTTGCGCTGGCAAACATTGATGAATTCATCGCGCTCATTAAAGCTGCTCCAACGCCGCCGGTAGCTAAGGCTGAGTTGATGGCGCGTTCATGGGATTCATCGTTGGTGCGTGAAATGCTCGCACGTACGGGTGCTGAAAACGCCGGTGGCATTGACGCCTTCCGTCCTGAAAATCTACCGCGTCATTATGGTTTGCAATCCGATGGTATGTACAAGTTATCGGATGATCAGGCGCAGGAAATTTTGCAGATGCGTCTGCAACGTTTAACGGGTCTTGAGCAAGATAAGATCGTTAACGAATACAAAGAAGTCATGGAGCATATCGCTGACTTACTCGATATTCTCGGTCGCCCAGATCGGGTCACGACGATTATCAGTGATGAACTGATCGCCGCTCGCAATGAGTACGGTGAAGGTAGCAAAGACAAGCGTCGCTCAACCATAGAAATCAATGCAACTGATCTGGGTACGGAAGATTTGATTACACCTCAGGATATGGTGGTCACACTTTCGCATTCGGGTTATATGAAATCGCAACCCTTGTCAGAGTACCGTGCGCAGAAACGTGGCGGTCGCGGTAAGCAGGCAGCAGGTACTAAAGACGACGATTGGATCGAGCAGCTCTTTATTGCAAATACCCACGATTACATACTCTGTTTCTCGAATCGTGGCCGTATGTATTGGCTCAAAGTATGGGAAGTGCCGCAGGGCTCACGTACATCACGTGGTAAGCCGATTGTGAATATGTTCCCGCTGCAAGAGGGCGAGAAAGTCACCGTGGTGTTGCCGTTGTTTGGTGAAGACAGCAAGTTCCCTGAAGACCGTTATGTGTTCATGGCGACATCGCATGGTGTCGTTAAAAAGACATCGCTTTCTGATTTTAGTAATCCACGTAAGGCAGGCATTATTGCCGTTGACTTAGATGATGGAGATTTCTTGATCGGTGCCTCGTTGACGAATGGTGGCAATGATGTGATGTTGTTCTCAGATGCGGGTAAAGCGGTTCGTTTTGATGAAAGCGATGTGCGTCCTATGGGCCGTACTGCACGCGGTGTACGCGGTATGAACCTCGACGAAGGTCAACTCGTCATTGCGATGTTGGTAGCGCAGACTGAGCAGCAATCTGTTTTGACAGCGACTGAAAATGGTTACGGTAAGCGTACGCCAATTACGGAATACACTCGCCATGGTCGCGGGACTAAAGGCATGATCGCTATTCAGACGAGCGAGCGCAATGGCAAAGTCGTGGCGGCAACCTTGGTTGAATCGACCGATGAGATCATGATGATTACTACGGGTGGCGTGTTGATTCGTACACGTGTATCCGAGATTCGTGAAATGGGTCGTGCTACGCAGGGCGTAACGTTAATTGCTGTTGAAGATGGAACGCGTTTATCAGGACTTCAGCGTATTGCAGAGAGCGATGCAGAAGATGTTGTTTCGGATGACGCGGTTTCGGGCGACGCAGTTTCGGGCGAGGATGATGCAGGCTGATCTGCCCATCCTCGGCGCCTGTTGGCGATAGTTGACAGTACCTTATCGGCGATGAAAAAACAAAGGCAACCAGCCATGAGTGATGACAAACTCAAACCTTTGCGTGAACAGATTGATGCTCTGGATGCGCAGCTACTGACTCTGCTCAATGAGCGCGCAAAAGTCGCTCAACAGGTTGGTCACGTCAAGGCAGAAACCAATGCGCCGGTGTTTCGCCCCGAGCGTGAAGCACAGGTCTTGGCGCGAGTGGCGAAGAACAATCCTGGGCCGTTGCTTTCCACTGATTTGCAATCTATTTTTCGCGAAGTGATGTCGGCATGCCGTGCACTTGAAAATCGAGTTACGGTTGCTTTCCTAGGTCCAGTGGGTACCTACAGCGAACAAGCGGTGTGGCAGCAATTCGGTCAGGCCGTGACTGAATTACCTTGCATATCGATTGATGAAGTATTTCGATCAGTCGAGGCTGGGACGGCAGAATTCGGAGTGGTGCCGGTAGAAAATTCTACCGAAGGCACTATCAATCGCACACTCGATTTATTGTTACAAACGACGTTGACCATTAGCGGTGAAGTCGCTTTGCCTGTTCATCACAGCTTGATGACTCGTACTGGCAGCATGGAAGGTATCACGCGTATTTGCGCTCATTCACAAGCATTGGCTCAATGCCAATCATGGTTGAATGAACATTACCCAACGATTGAACGCCAAGCTGTCGCCTCGAATGGTGAGGCTGCAAAAATTGCGGCTGATGATCATAGCGCTGCCGCGATTGCAGGTGAAATGGCGGCGAAGCGTTATGGTTTGTCGATTGTTCATGCGCACATACAAGATGATCCTCACAATCGCACTCGGTTTGTGGTGATTGGTCGTTTGACCCCCTCAGCATGTGGAAAAGATCAAACGTCTATCGTTTTATCGGTGCCGAATAAACCCGGTGCAGTATATGAATTACTCGCTCCGCTGGCTAAACATGGCGTATCGATGACGCGCTTTGAATCACGTCCCGCCAGAACAGGTCGTTGGGATTACTACTTTTATGTCGATATTCAAGGTCATGCTAATGATCCGACGGTATCGAAGGCTTTGGCCGAGCTGCAGACGCAAGCGGCTTTTTTTAAGGTGCTAGGTTCTTACCCGCACGCTTCCTAATTTTTCTTATTACTTATGAATTTCGGTCCTGATTACGTCCGTGCGATCGCCCCTTATCAGGGCGGCAAACCTATATCGGAAGTCGCACGAGAGTTTGGTCTTGATGAGGCAAGTATCGTCAAGCTGGCATCCAATGAAAATCCACTCGGACTGCCCGAGAGCGCTCGACAAGCGATGCTCAACGTATTGGCTGAATTAGCGCGCTATCCCGACTCAAATGGGTTTGATCTGAAAGGTGCTATTAGCCAGAAATTTTCTGTGCCCACTGATTGGATTACTTTAGGTAATGGTAGTAACGACATTCTTGAATTAGCAGCGCGTGCATTAGTTTCACCTGGCCAAGCGGTGGTGTACTCAGAATTTTCTTTTGCGGTGTATCCATTAGCAACGCAGGC
>JBEDHZ010000091.1:0-8266 GCA_041173845.1 Pseudomonadota bacterium | reverse complement strand
CAATAAACACAAACCGAATTCAGACAATTATGTACCTGCATCCACCACCCCTGCGCGCGCTTTGTATATTTTTTTGTAACTATCAAGCAGGCGATGGTGCCTGTCCAGACCCTCCAGTTTCATACTAGTTTGAGTTAATCCGAAAAAGCGAACGCTGCCATCAACAGAACCCATAGCTGCATCCATACGAACATCGCCAAACATGCGACGGAAGTTGACCTCATAGTCAGGCAGTTCCAAATCCTCAGCTAGCGTCACTTCCAAGACCACATTCAAGGCTTGATAAAACAATCCACGCTCGACCGTGTTGTCGTTGTACTGCAGGAAGGCTCCTACCAACTCATGCGCCTCTTCAAGTTGTTTGAGTGCGAGATGAATCAACAGCTTTAACTCAAGAACCGTTAATTGCCCCCACACTGTATTGTCATCAAATTCAATACCGATCAAGGTAGCGATATCTGAGTACTCATCCAACTCGTTGTTATCCAAACGCTCAAGTAATACCGCCAAGCTCGCATCGTCTAAGCGATGTAAATTCAGAATATCCGAGCGAAACAATAGCGACTTGTTTGTGTTATCCCAAATTAAATCTTCGACGGGATAAACTTCTGAATAACCGGGCACCAAAATTCGGCAAGCGATCGCACCTAATTGATCATAGACTGCCGTGTATACCTCGTTGCCCATGTCTTCGAGTATGCGGAGCAAGCTTGCGGCTTCTTCAGCATTAGAGTTTTCGCCTTTGCCGGAAAAGTCCCACTCAACGAATTCATAATTAGATTTAGCACTGAAAAAACGCCACGACACCACACCACTAGAATCGATGAAGTGTTCAACAAAATTATTCGGCTCAGTAACTGCATTACTTTCAAATGTAGGACGCGGTAAATCGTTCAGGCCTTCAAAACTACGACCTTGCAGTAACTCGGTCAGGCTGCGCTCTAGCGCGACTTCAAAACTAGGATGCGCACCGAAAGACGCAAAGACACCACCAGTGCGAGGATTCATTAACGTTACGCACATCACCGGATAAGTACCACCCAACGACGCATCTTTTACCAACACTGGAAAACCCTGCGCTTCTAAGCCTTGAATGCCAGCCACGATGCCGGGGAATTTAGTCAGCACATCCTGCGGCACATCCGGTAAAGCAATTTCACCTTCTATAATTTCACGCTTAACTGCACGCTCAAATATTTCAGACAAACACTGCACCTGCGCTTCAGCCAGTGTGTTACCGGCACTCATACCATTGCTGGCGTAAAGATTTTCAATTAGGTTCGATGGAAAATAAACCGTCTCCCCATCGGAATGCCGAACATACGGCAGCGAACAAATACCGCGCTCACTATTACCGGAGTTAGTATCGATTAGGTGTGAACCACGTAATTCACCATCAGGATTGTAGATATCAAGGCAGTACTCATCGAGAATGCCCGTAGGAAGTGAATCGTCGGAATCAATCTTGAACCATCGCTCATTCGGGTAATGCACAAAGTCAGAATTGGCGATATCTTCGCCCCAAAAAGCTCCCGCATAGAAATGATTATTACTTAGTCGCTCAATGTACTCACCGAGGGCTGACGCCAATGCGCTTTCTTTAGTCGCACCTTTACCATTGGTAAAACACATCGGTGAATGCGCATCGCGTATATGTAAAGACCATACATTCGGAATGATGTTGCGCCACGAAGCGATTTCTATCTTGATACCCAAGCCCGCCAAAAGCCCCGACATATTGGCGATGGTTTGCTCTAAAGGCAGATCTTTACCCGCGATGAACGTGCTGACATCTGAGGAAGGTTTTACTGTGAGCAAGGACTGAGCATCAGCATCAAGGTTATCAACTTCCTCAATCACAAACTCTGGCCCCTCTTGCACTACTTTTTTTACAGTGCAACGCTCAATGGAGCGCAAAATACCTCGACGATCGACTTCTGGAATATCTGGTGGTAATTCAACCTGAATTTTGAAAATTTGCTGATACCGGTTTTCAGGATCAACAATATTGTTTTGCGACAGGCGAATATTTTCTGTCGAAATATTTCGGGTCTCGCAGTACAACTTCACGAAGTATGCAGCACACAACGCTGACGAGACGAGAAAATAATCGAAAGGACTCGGTGCTGACCCATCGCCCTTATAGCGTATGGGCTGATCTGCGATGACCGTGAAATCATCGAACTTCGCTTCGAGGCGTAGCTTATCGAGAAAGTTGACTTTGATTTCCATGGAAGCTTTTTAAAATAATCTTCAAACCGTTCTAATCACAACAGATATTAGAATTAAATTTACAGCTACTCCCACTCTATGGTCGCCGGCGGTTTTCCACTGATATCGTATACAACACGATTAATGCCACGCACTTCATTGATGATGCGATTGGATACGCGTCCCAGCAATTCATGCGGCAGATGAGCCCAATGCGCGGTCATGAAATCTTGTGTTTGCACTGCACGCAATGCGACGACATATTCATAGGTACGACCATCACCCATCACACCGACTGATTTCACTGGCAGAAAAACTGCAAAAGCCTGACTGGTGGCCTCATACCAATTTTTGTGAGAATGCCCCACTGGCTCGCCGCTAGCTAATTCTTGTTGCAAGGGTATGGCTGTATTGCGTAGCTCTTCAATAAAAATTGCATCGGCGCGACGCAGTAAATCGGCAAACTCTTTTTTAACCTCGCCCAATATGCGTACTCCCAAACCTGGCCCCGGAAATGGATGGCGATACACCATGTCATGCGGAAGGCCGAGTGCTAAACCTAGCTTACGCACTTCGTCTTTAAACAAATCGCGTAATGGCTCGAGTAATTTTAAATTTAAGGTTTCTGGTAATCCGCCCACGTTGTGATGGCTCTTAATCGTGTGTGCGCCCTTCTTTCCTTTGCCGGCACTTTCAATCACATCAGGGTAGATAGTGCCTTGCGCTAGCCACTTAGCATTTTTACGTTTACCAGCTTCTACCTGAAAGACTTCAACAAAGTCACGACCAATAATGTTTCGCGTGGCTTCGGGATCAGATACGCCAGCCAGCTGACCCATAAATTGATCCGTCGCATCGACATGAATCACTTTCACACCTAAATTTTTTGCAAACATGTCCATCACCATCTGACCTTCATTCAGACGTAACAGACCATGGTCAACAAAAACACAGGTGAGTTGATCACCAATGGCGCGATGGATTAATGCCGCTGCAACGCTACTATCAACGCCACCGGATAAACCCAGAATAACTTCATCACTACCGACTTGCTTGCGTATGGATTCAATTGCTTCGCTCACATAATCCGGCATGTTCCAGTCAGATTTGCAGCCGCAAATTTCATGCACAAAACGTCCGAGAATGGCTGCGCCTTGCACAGTGTGTGTTACTTCCGGATGAAACTGTACGGCGTACATGTGACGCGCTTCGTCCGCCATACCCGCAATCGGACAACTGTCGGTCGATGCCATCAATTTAAAACCGGGCGGCAGTTCGATGACTTTATCGCCATGGCTCATCCATACTTTGAGCATGCCATGGCCTTCAGGCGTCACAAAATCATTGATGTCTTTTAACAGCGCGGTATGACCACGCGCTCGGACTTCGGCATAACCAAATTCACGCACTGCACCGTTTTCGACTTTACCGCCTAACTGCGCTGCCATGGTTTGCATGCCGTAACAAATACCGAGCACAGGCACACCCAATTCAAACACGGCTTGTGGGGCACGAGGCGTATCGCCTTCTGTTACTGATGACGGGCCACCCGAAAGAATAATGCCCGCTGCACCTGAGTTGCGAATAAATTCGTCGCTCACATCGTAAGGATGAACTTCAGAAAACACGCCCGAATCACGCACACGACGTGCAATCAGCTGAGTGACTTGCGAGCCAAAATCGAGGATAAGTATCTTGGAATGCATGAGGTAAGTAATAGTGTGAAATTCAGTTCTGAAAAAAATTCAGGCGGCATTGCTGCCGCCTGAGATCCGCTATAGTCACATCAATCGGCGCGATAATTCGGCGCTTCTTTGGTAATCTGCACGTCATGTACATGCGATTCGCGCATACCCGCTGAGGTAATTTCTACAAATTGCGCTTTGTCACGCAATTCATCAATAGTGGCGCAACCGCAGTAACCCATTGAAGAACGAACACCACCAACGAGTTGATACAAGATCGCGAGCACACTGCCTTTGTAAGGCACGCGACCTTCGATACCCTCGGGTACCAACTTATCGGCGTTATTGGAGGCGTCTTGAAAATAGCGATCAGCAGAACCATCCGTCATCGCACCCAAGCTACCCATGCCGCGATACGATTTGTAGCTGCGACCCTGATACAGAATCACTTCGCCCGGCGCCTCTTCGGTACCAGCAAACATACTGCCCATCATGACGGATGAAGCTCCCGCTGCGAGCGCTTTGGAGATGTCACCTGAAAAACGTATGCCACCATCCGCGATGCAAGGAATACCTGTTCCTTCGAGCGCTTTGGACACATTGGAGATCGCGGTAATTTGTGGCACACCCACACCTGCAACGATACGTGTGGTGCAAATGGATCCCGGGCCGATACCCACTTTAACCGCATCAGCACCATGATCCATCAGCGCCTTAGCGGCATCCGCAGTAGCAATATTGCCGCCGATGACTTCAACATGTGCAAAACGCCGCTTCACCCATTTGACTCGATCAAGCACACCTTGTGAATGCCCATGCGCAGTATCCACAACGATGACATCGACACCTGCCGCTACCAATAATTCAACCCGCTCATCGTTATCAGGGCCAACACCAACGGCTGCACCAACGCGCAACTTACCTTGATCATCTTTAGCGGCATTCGGATGCTCGGTTGATTTGCGAATATCTTTGACCGTAATTAAGCCGCGTAATTCAAACGCATCATTCACTACTAACACTCGTTCTAAGCGGTGCTTGTTCATTAAACGCTTGGCTTCTGCGGTATCCGCGCCTTCTTTAACAAAAACGAGTTTGTCGCGCGGTGTCATTTTGACGCGCACTTCCGCGTCCAGCTCTTCTTCAAAGCGCAAATCGCGGTTAGTGATAATACCCACCACCGTTTTACCTTCAACCACCGGGAAACCGCTAATGCCGTGTTGCTGCGATAACGCCATCACATCACGCACGCGCATGGTAGGAGGAATCGTAATCGGATCACGTACTACACCGGCCTCGAAGCGCTTGACCTTAGACACTTCGCGCGCTTGTTCTTTAGCAGTGAGATTTTTATGAATAATGCCAATACCACCCTCTTGCGCCATGGCGATGGCCAATCGGGCTTCAGTGACGGTATCCATCGCTGCTGAGACCAGTGGTATGGACAGCGAAATGTTTCTCGTCAGGCGAGTTTGCAGGGAGGTGTCTTTGGGCAGGATGGCCGAGTAGGCCGGCACGAGTAGCACATCATCGAAGGTGAGTGCTTTCTGGAGGAGACGCATGGTAATTCCCGTAGGCGCAAAAGCGAATTATACAGAAATCACTCACTCATTCCGGATGCGGGCCGAGTGGCCAAATATGACGAGATGACTTGTCAGAGCTCGTTTTACGCTTTGCCAAGGCCGGCTTGGTCGGCCGAGGGACTTACTTTTTGCTGGAACGGGTCTTGTGCTGGGCGCGGCGCCGGCGCGATTCCATAGGATCGGCCTGCAAGGGGCGATAAATCTCGATGCGATCACCCTCGCGGGCTACGGTATCCAAGGGTTTGAGTTTGCCGTAAATGCCTATCTTATTTTTGCTAAGGTCAATCTCGGGAAACTGCGCCAACAAACCGCTTTTACCAACAATCTCTTCTAGCGTGCAACCGACCTCGACATCGAGATCGATCACTACGGCCTTCTCTGGCAGCGCATAACAAAGCTGGATATGTGCGGTATCGCGCTTAACCATACAGAGACTCGGCACGTTGACGAAAGGATTCCACAAAACTGTCCGCAATTTTTGCAAAGACAGGACCGATGATTTTTTCCAGCAGTTTGCTTGAAAATTCGTAATGAAGATCAAACTCGACCTTGCAGGCATCGGGCCTGAGCGCCCTAAAATGCCACTGACCATCGAGGTGGCTGAACGGCCCTTCTACCAGCTTCATCTGCATGGACGTGGGTGGAATATTACTGTTTTCAGTCGTAAAACTCTGCTTGATACCGTGGTAGTCGATCGTGATTGCTGCCACCAATCGGTCTGGTCCGCGCTCGCGCACGTCTACCTGGCCACACCATGGCAAAAAGGAGGGATAATCCTCCACCTTGTCTACCAACGCGAACATTTGCTCTGCGCTGTAGCCAAGCAGTATCGATTTGTGAACAACCGCCATAGTTTCAACTGTTAGAATCCCACCTCCCGATTCTAACCCGAACACTCCGCCTGCCTTGCCCATAGCTTAAGCAGACTGCAAACACCTCCATGAGCATCGTCGACAACAAAAAAGCGTTTCATGACTACTTCATCGAAGAACGCTTCGAGGCTGGCATGTCGCTCGAAGGTTGGGAGGTCAAGTCAATACGCGCTGGCCGTGCTCAGATTAAAGAAGCGTATGTAACCATCCGCAAGGGTGAAGTCTTTTTGTTTGGCGCCCACATCAGCCCCTTACCCACTGCCTCGACCCACATCAATCCGGATCCGGTTCGCACCCGCAAGCTTTTACTGAACGCGGAAGAAATCAAAAAATTGATCGGCAAGGTCGAGCGAGCTGGATACACGCTGATGCCGCTTAACCTGCATTACCAGCGTGGCCGCATCAAATGTGAAATCGGGCTAGCCAAGGGTAAAAAGCAGCATGACAAACGCGATACCGAGCGCTCCCGCGACGCAGACCGCGAAATCGCCAAGGCCTTAAAGCAGAACCGCCGCTAGGCCGCATTGGGCCGGGCCAGTACACCGCTGGTAGCAAATGCCACCGCCGTCAGAAACTTCGGACTAAGCAAACGCCAAAAAACAAAAGCCCCCGCGCTATTCAGCGTGAGGGCTTAAACCACTACAACTACCTGTTGTTGCTTGTTATTCAAAAACTGGAAGCCGGAGTTTAACGGAAAATTGCCACAAGTCAACATGAGGCAAAGGGTTATTTTGTGACCCGTCGGTCGTAAATCTTTGCGTCCGCCCCCTTCCGTCCCGCCTTGATAGTCATACTCCCGCTTTAGCTCTAGTACACCAAGAGCGCATTACGTCCTCCCTCGCCACTACATCTAGTTGAATAATTCAGGGGGTACCGACTCAAAATTTATATCTATGCCGAAGAGGAAAAAATGAACGTCAATCCACTCAAAGTAAACATAGAACTTAAAAGTGATGACATTAATGGCAAATGGTATGCAAAAAAAGACGTTAGTAAAGATAAGGAAACGACGGTCACTTTTTTTCAGCGTGAGGGTAAACGCACATTCCTACAAAAAATAAAAGACTTCAAAAATGGTGTGCGCTACGGCACTGAGCTTGCAAGTAAGTACAGCAAGGAGTTAGGTTTATCTAGTCAAGTATTTTCTAATCCTAAAAATAAGTCAGAAAAACCGACCATTTCAAATGACGACCTAAACAAAATATTTCGAGAGGCACACGCAAAATTAAAAAATGATGAACCTTTCCAAAAATCTGATCCTTTGGTAAGCCTTGGCAGCAAGGAAATTGAAGTAAGCATCGATAATGAACTTATTTTGGAAGGAAAAGATTTTAAAAACATGACTCTAAGGTTTTTTTCTTCAAAAATGGTTAATGCAAATAAAAACTATTCGGACTTCAGAGATCACATCGCTCTAACCTTGGATATTCTAGCCAATCCAAAATTTACAGATGACGACGGAAAAATAGATAAAGCCATAGAAGCTTTAAAAGAACTTAAAGAAATCAATCTAGTTGGATATGACTATGCAGAACTGACAGATTACAATAATCGTAAATTCGAATTTAATGAAAAGATTGACAGTCTCATCATAGCGTTGAATAAGGCAACATAACCGCCAGGCCGATCGGCTGCAAATCTCACTATCCTCTAACACAACCCTAAGTAGAAAACCTACCTTTGTACTCTAGCTAAGCTAGGCGGACACAACGCACTGCTAGTACACCGCAGTATCATAAATACTTACCCCATTCCAAAGATAATTCAGGCAGATAAAGCGCTTCAACGTTAAACAGCCTGGGAGAAGAAAATATCTTTTATCGAACAATGGGAAAAGTCGCGCGATCTGGTCAAACACCCACAACCTTGCAACTTATTTCACGCCTCATTTTTGCATTGTAGTACACCAATAGTG
>JBEDHZ010000090.1:0-8389 GCA_041173845.1 Pseudomonadota bacterium | reverse complement strand
ACGTAAATTAAAGCGCGCTATCAATTCATTGATTTGTTCATCTGATAGCGCAGGTACCGATCGATTACTCAGTAGCCATAGCTTGGCCGTTTCTTCTAGCTCTTCTAGCGTTGCCATCGCTGATGCTAAGGATTGATGCCATACGTTCGGGCCTAAGCGTTCTATCATCACCGCACGCAAAGGTTTTGCGCCAGCTGACGTAATTAATGTCGATACTATCTTTGCGACCGCCGGATCACCGGGACGATGGTAAGGCACCAAGGGCACATGCCCGACTTTCATCACGTAGTAAGGGGTAATCGGTGGCAGTATGTCGTCGGTCTTCCAACCACCTTGCAAAGTCAAAGCCACCAAATGAGTGGAATGCGTATGAATCACGCAGCGCGCTGATGAATCCGCATGATAGATCGCCTGATGCAATGACAAGGTTTTACTAGCGGGTGCACCACTGACCTGCTTGCCATCAAAATCAACTAAGGCAATCTGCTCTGGCTGCAAAAATCCTAGACAGGCATCAGAAGGCGTAATTAAAAAACCGATATCGGTACGAACACTGATATTACCCGCAGTGGAATGCGCGTAGCCACGATCGAATAAGGATTTTCCAACGCGACAAATATCTAGTCGCTCTGCGTTTAGTTGATCATTCATTTGATCTGAAGTCGTAGTCTACTCATCACTTTATTTCACCGAAGTCAGTGATTTGGAAAAGAAATCTTCGCTACCAAAATTACCAGACTTCAGTGCCAGCAAAATCGATTCCGGCGAACTGAGTAAGGGTGCCGAAACACGTCCCGCCGTCCAAGGCACACCCGGATCAATTGCCGCACCAATCTTCAATGACTGCACACCGAGTGCGTTAACGACTGCACCGGAAGTCTCACCGCCAGCAACAACAAAGCGGCGTACACCTTGCGCAATCAAACCACTCGCAATGTTCGCCATGCAGTGCTCGATTTTCTCGCCAAGAGCACTGGCGCCAAATTCTTTCTGAAGCGATGCAACTTCATCAGGCTCAGAGGTCGCATAAATCAAACAGGTATCTTTTTGCTGTGCATGCCACTCAAGCACTTGCGTTGCGACAGGCTCATTCGCAACCAATCGGCGCGGATCAATACGCATCGCTGCACGACCCGCATTAATCCAGTGCTTTACTTGTGCATTGGTTGCGACCGAACAGGAACCTGACAACACAACGGCCTTAGCCGTCGTTGTTGGTAGTTGCGCTGCGTGGGCATCCGCTGTCACTAAACCACGTTGAATATAGGCAGCGGCTAAACCTAAGGCCAAACCTGAGCCAGCCGTTACCAAAGGAAGATCGGCTAGTGCTTCACCCAGGGTCATTAAATCAGCATTGGTGACTGCATCGGCAATATCGATTTCACCGGGTGTGGCAGATGTAGCCGTAGTGATCCGCTGCTGGACGACTTGTCTAAGACTGGCGACACCCTGCGCTACCTGCGTATGGCTCAACAAACCTACTTTACATTTTGTCTGTGCACCCAGCACGCGCATGAGATTGGAATCAGTCATCGGCGTGAGTGGATGATGGCGCATGCCTGAATCAGACAACAATTGATCGCCGACGAACAAATGTCCTTTAAATATCGTACGTTGATTTTCGGGGAACGCTGGACAAGCAATCGTGTAGTGCGTCTTTAACGCCAGCATCAATGCATCAGTCACAGGACCGATATTGCCCTGGGCCGTCGAATCAAACGTTGAGCAGTATTTAAAGTAAAACCGCTGCGCGCCTTGTTGCTGCAACCAGCGCAAGGCATCAAGTGACTGGGCTATAGCTTCTGCAGGATCAATATTGCGCGATTTAAGCGCAACGACCACTGCATCAATCTCTTTTAAATCTATCGCAGCCGAAGCAAGCGGAACACCAATTATTTGTACAGTACGTAAACCTGATCGCACCAACATGCTGGCCACATCGGTTGCACCGGTGTGATCATCTGCAATAACTCCGAGCATCATGATTTATCTGCCTTCTCTGGCAAGGTGATACCTGTCATTTGCGCATACAGCTTGATGACAGCGCTGTCATCTTGCTGACCAAAACCTGCACCTGAAGCACCCAGATATAACTGATGGGCCGATGATGCTAAAGGTAACGCCATGGTGAGCTTTTGCGCTGCATCCAGCACGATACCTAAATCTTTAACAAAAATATTCACGGCTGAAAGCGGTGTGTAATCGCCAGCCAAAATATGCGGTACACGATTTTGAAACATCCAACTCATGCCTGCCGAATTACAAATGACTTCGTAGAGCTGATGCGGATCAGCACCCGCTTTAATACCGAGCGCCATCGCTTCGCATGCCGCCGCAATATGCACACCGGCCAAATGTTGATTCACCATTTTGACGGTTGAACCAGGGCCGGCATGATCGCCCAATCGATAAACTTTTCCAGCGTAAGCTTCCAGTACATCGTGTGCGACTGCGAAGGCTTCGGGTTTACCGGATGCCATGACGGTCATCTCACCCGATTCTGCTTTGACTGCACCGCCAGAAACTGGCCCATCAATAAAATGTAGGCCTCGTTCATTCAACTGCTTTTCCCACGTGGGAGGCAGCGAAGGATCAACCGTGGCAGCAGCAATGATGACGCTACCTGGTTTGGCATGAGAAGCCAGACCATGTTCGCCAAATAAAACGGCTTCGGTTTGAGCCGCATTCACCACGAGAATTAAGAATGCATCGCACTCGGCAGTCAGCGATGCGATATCACTAGCGACTGTGCCGCCGGTATCTTTAAAACGTTTGATGTTGGCCGGACTGATATCCAAACCCAAGGTTGAGAACCCACGGCGACGTGCACTGATCGCCGCGCCATAACCCATAGTACCCAAACCAATAACGCCCAGGCAGCGCGCTTTCGCAACTGGAGTATTCACTCTCAGCGTCTCCTCATTTTTTGATTATTTATATGTCGAGAGAGGAGTGACTAAGTCAGACCCGTCAGGATTACCTGAGCCTGATTTTACCTGCGAAAACGTGCGGATTTAGGTTAGAAGAAGGCCTTCCAAAACAAAAAAGGCCCGCTAATCAGCGGGCCAATCCCATACCCTCATTGGCTAAAGACACGGGAGGAGACATTAACTATCAGTAGTGCAACGGGATCCGATCGGCGGTTGTCCTAAGCGTTGCTCTGAAATCCTTGCGACTTTCGGTTGGTGGCACCCAGCCATATTTGCGCCAGATGTCTTGCACATTGTCTGCATGCGAACGGCGACGAAATTGCGCGAGCGTATCCATGGATGGCATTGCGAAATCAATAACAGTATTTTGCTGATTCATGTCGACTTCCTTTCAAAATCAGGTGATGTGAAATAAATCGAGCAAATACTGTGCCTGAAAATATGTCGGAAATCCGTAACGATTCAAAACACATAGCCATCTTGTGAATGAACATCACCTTAGCTAGCCGAAAACCTAGTCATAGCAAGGCCAATGCAGGTGTTAGTCAAACATCAGACTCTTCGCTGGCGCTGGCACATCTGATGCAAAGAAAGGGGTATCGGAAAAATTTTCGTGCTGAACCGTTCAAAAACTGTCGGAAAAACCGATAAAACTATCGACGAAGCTACTTGTAACGCTCGCATGACCTTTAGCAGAGGGACACCATCATGAACATGGAAATGGGTATACGCATTAACTCTTCCGGATCGGGTCGCAAGGATCAAGAACCGGCAGGTAACAGCCGTCGTCAACAACATCAGCAAAAACTGAAAGCGCTGATCGCAGCGCTGGAGAGCGGCGACCTAATCCAATCGAAGTTAGCCTACCGCCAGTTACTCGAGTTCAGCCCGGGATTAGAAGCGACTAATTTCGGTCGTGTAGGAAGCGCCATAGAGGAGGCGAATCTCAGCCTGGCCAAACGCATCATTAAAGAAATTTACGGTCAGAGCCAAGCTATATTTAAACGATCCCCAACAGGCTCCGTACCAGCGGGAATAGCGCACAAATCAACGCGCGAAAATTTTGGTGTGTTGGTAGATTATTCAGCTTGAATTTTTTATTCTGCGTGACTGAGCAATCAGAACTCGACCCCGCAAAGCTAACCAAACGCGTCGACCTAATTTGAGCAGCGGATAAAGCCAATTAGCTAGCCATCTGCGTTTAAAAACAAAGCCGTGCATCGTTTCAAAAAGCCCTGCTCCGGAAGTATGAAGTGACAACCAGTGGATAGCGTCTGCACCCGCGTAGATCTCATTTTGAGTCACTACCAACATACCTTCATCAAGATCGTATCCACGATCTACATAGTGCTGAACTCGCACATCCTCAGAGCGGGCACTGAGTAATTCAACCCCACCTACAGATTGCTGCAATGTTAGTCGCTTCGTGTAGGCATTACAAAACGTACACTCGCCGTCATAGATGATTAGCACTGAGGCCGATGGCTGGGTGGTTTCCATATCACGTCAGCGCCACCGACTTGACTTGTATCCATACTGACTGACCTAGCTCCAGTTTTAATTCAGCCACCGAGCGTTGTGTAACGCGAGCTATCAATGCCGACTCACCGACCATTACACGAACTAGCATTAAACCTTCTTGATCATCGTTCACAATATCAGTGATACGCGCCGACAGAACGTTTTGTATAGTACTGGCGGTGGGTTTGTCACGAGCGATGCTTACATCACGCGCTAGTACCCTAACTCGTACATCATCACCGACGACTAGCTGCTGGGCACGAGTCCAAAAAACGCCACCGGCAAAATCTAGTCGTGCGAGCTTCCACTGCGGGTCAATATCGGCCACCGTCGCATTCAATACCGCACCCAAATCGTCACCCAAACGAATCGGCAAATCAATTCGCGACAAGGTGTCGACTAACGAGCCACTAGCCACTACCCTGCCCGTCTCCAATACAACAATATGGTTCGCTAACCTGACTACTTCATCCGGAGAATGAGTCACATACAAGACCGGCAATTTCAATTCGCGATGTAGTCGTTCAAGATAAGGAAGTATCTCCTTCTTGCGCGCCAGATCGAGTGCTGCCAAGGGCTCATCCATGAGTAACAATTGCGGATTCACCGCCAGTGCACGTGCGATACCCACGCGTTGACGCTCGCCACCCGAAAGTGACTCTGGCTTTCGCTGCAGTAGCGGCGCGATACCCAGTAAATCAATCAATGCATCCAAATCGATGTGTGCTTTTACATGGCTGCGCTTGCGTCCAAATTGCAAATTCCCCATTACTGATAGATGAGGAAACAAACTCGCTTCTTGAAACACATAGCCTAATTCACGCTGATGTGTGGGGATGGAATGTTGATCGTCCTGCCACACCACGCCGTTGATGCTGACATGACCACGAGCAGCAGGTTCTAATCCTGCAATGCTACGCAACAGTGATGTCTTGCCACATCCGGATGGGCCAAACAATGCAGTGATGCCCTGCCCTGGTGCTTCGAAAGCGGCATCGAGTGAAAAATTCGGCCAGTTAATTTGCAGCTTTACGTGTATGCCTGACATTTCAAACCTCACGCTTAGTTTGTGGTCGCCATAATTGCAAGCCGAGTAGCACGAGGAATGAGAACAACAACAAAATGGCTGAGAGAGTATGTGCCTGCGAATACTGCATCGCCTCAACATAATCGTAAATCTGTACTGAAGCCACGCGCGTCTGACCGGCGATATTTCCACCTATCATGAGCACCACACCAAACTCACCCACCGTGTGAGCAAACGTCATGATGGAAGCAGTTACAAAACCTGGCAAAGCCATTGGCAAGGCCACACTAAAAAAAGCATCGAGAGGTGACGCACGCAAAGTCGCTGCAACTTCCATGGGTCGTTTACCAACGGCTTCAAATGCGGTTTGCAACGGCTGCACCATAAATGGCAGCGAATAAAAAACCGAAGCAATCACTAAGCCCCAAAAAGTAAACGGTAATTGCTCAACGCCCAGCGAGCGCGTGAATTGACCGACCGGACCTTGCGGCCCCATCGCTAACAAAAGATAAAAACCCAACACTGAAGGAGGCAACACCAGTGGTAGCGCAACCAGTGCACCGATAGGTCTTTTCAACCAACTACGAGTCTGCACTAACCACCAAGCGATAGGTGTGCCTATCACCAGTAAGATCAGTGTGACGACTGTCGATAACTGAAGCGTAAGCCAGAGAGCTTGAAGTGCTTCAGAAGTAAGCATTATTTATAACCATAGGAGGCCATCATTTTTTTAACTTTTTCAGATTTCAAATACTCCATCAACGCCTGACACACCGACATGGACTTGCATGATTGAAGCACTACAGCATCTTGTTTTAATTGTTCATGCATTTCTTCTGGAACTATCCAGGCTGAGCCGGTTTTAATTTTTCCATTTTCAACAATTTGTGACATTGCCACAAATCCCAGTTGCGCATTTCCGGTTGATACGAATTGAAAGGTTTGCGCAATACTTTCGCCCTGAACTACGCGTGGCTCAATTTTTGTCAGGACACCCAATTTTTGCATAGTCTGTACCGCCGCCTGACCATACGGGGCTACTTTTGCATTAGCAATCGCTATGTATTTGAATTTATCAGTTTTGAGTATATCGGCGTTTTTATCAACTAAGTCCGGGATGGGAGACCACAAAGCCAATCGACCAATGGCATACGTAAATTGTGATGCGGCGATTGCTTTGCCTTCTTGGACTAACTTGCGAGGGGTTTCATCATCGGCGGAAAGAAATACATCAAACGGCGCACCATTACTAATTTGTGCGTAGAACTTCCCCGTCGCACCTGGTGTTATCGCTAATTGATGGCCTGTATCTTTCTGAAATTCGACAGCAATCTCTTTAAGCGTATTGGCAAAATTAGACGCGACGGCGACTTTGATTTCTGCTGCTTGCGCGTTTGCAGCCACCCAAAAAATTCCGAACGCGCACCAATGAATGATATGTCGGATCATGATGTTTAGTTTGAGTAAAAATATCAAAATCTATAGAGCGCACCAATCGATACACCCGACTGACTTTTTTTGCTCTCAGAATACCCTATCGAGGAGGACGCGTTACCACCCGTACCCGTGTCGGGCACCCATTTGTCGTATAGGGTAAAGGCTCCCGTCGCTCCTGACTGACGACTCGCCTGCGCGTAATCGATAAAAACATCCATTTCTTTGTAAGGCGACCAGGTCAGCCCTGTCGCTATCATGGTCAGGTCATTATTTTTATTGGCGACTTTTTGCGCCGTCTGATCATTGACTTGATACCAGCCTCCATTCCAACTGAGCGTAGGTGTAAATCGATACACAGCCCCAGCAAACCACGTATCAGCATTTACTTTACCCGCCGTTTTTAATGTATCGAAGCTGCCGCCTGAAGAGAGCGATGGATTGCGGGTCATTACGTAACCAGCATTGACAGTCCACGAGTCAAGCGTGTATTTCGCCGCAAAAAAGTCTACGCGATTGGTCACCTCTGTTTGCGATGTCGGTGCGCTGGCACTACCTAATTTTACTTCTGCATGGTTGTATCCCAATTCAAGATTACCGTTTTTATATCGACCACCCAAATAATAATTCGTACCTTTGTCCTCATCACCAGCGACTCCGCCAAATGAGATGCCTGAATCAAGATTAAATCCTTCATACACAGGTGAGATATAGCGAATCAATTTATCAGCACGATTGACTCCGGATGCGCTATGAAATCCGACGTAACGACCAATCGGTTTCAAACCACCGAAATTCCAATTCTGGCGAGAATCAAACGCCCCACTTAAATCATTCTGTAGTGTCGGACCTCGTCCTAAAATTAAGGTACCGTAGGTTTTTGAAGTGACACGAACATTCGCTTCACGATCAAAGACGCTGGCTGCGTTACCACTGGCAGCTACTCCATAACCTGCAGAATCACGCCCTAAAGCACCCGTTCGTGCAGAAAAATTCGATTCCAACGTCACCATCGCTCGCAGATCGGGCTCTAGCTCACGCGAGATTTTTAACCCTGCACGGTTATTTCCCTTTGGCTGATCACTCATGCCGCTAGCATCAAGATTGGCCGAAGTCATATTCGACGCTTGGTAATAACCCGCAGATAACTGACCATAAATTTCTGTTTTGTATTTCGCATCGTCTTGCGCACGTTTGTCGATTGCGGCGCTAGCTCGTCGCACATCTTGAGCTTCATTGAAGGCACGAATTTCTTCGATTTCCTGGGCCTTCTTTATTTTTTTATCGTACTCATCGTGAGTAATGACGCCTTTCTCAAGCAGCAGCTCTAACAACGCCTTCACATCATCGGCAGCTCCCACAGACGTAGTGACATTAGTTAGACCAACAAACAAGGCCGCACAGCTGGCTGCATGCATCAATGCTCTTAGCTTCATGAAAAACTCCTCCGCCCAAAACCGCTTACTCAAAATTAGTT
>JBEDHZ010000089.1:0-8345 GCA_041173845.1 Pseudomonadota bacterium | reverse complement strand
GGCACTTTTCCAGTGATCACGCATCTTTTCGCGCATGCCTTCGCGAAATTCGTCATGCATAACTTTGTGATGAGCTTGCATTTCTTCTTTTGAAATGAAAATGACTATGCGCCCAGGTCCCAAATAAACATTTCAATAGCTTGAATTAATTTGATTGCTTCTGAAATGGTGATGTCAATTTTTTACTCCGCGGTGGTCTAACGACCACGTCTCCACGCCTTACTCTGAAGGCGTGTTTACGGATCCGGTCAACCCATCGGATCCGTTTTTTTATCGACGATCTACTACTGCTTGAACTGCATTCACACGGGCGGCATGGACTGCGGCAGCAATGTGTTGTGCGGGATTTTGAGGGTGTTCTATCGTGACTACAGCGGCGATCTGGCCTGCGTTAACTGCTTTTGCGGCTTCAAGTGACCTTTGCAACAAGTCGATTGAGGGTAATTTATTTTTATAGCTGGCTTGATCAATCAGCTCATGCAGCTTTAACAAATCCGAAAAACGCTCCGACTTACGAAACGCATCGCAACGCTCTAGTAATTTGACAATAGCGTCCGCCGATATATCAGCAGCATTATGAATAGCATCGTGCTCACGGGCTGCTAACACTGCAAGCTCTTTCACTTCATTCGGCAGCTTTAAACGAAGACATAACTCCATCGTCTGCTGTTCATTTGCCAAGTGATAGGCAATCACTGAAAAACGAATAGGTAGCGACACGCCTGATTGTGCGGCGGCATCTAGTTCGCTCATTATTTTTGCAGTAGTGAAGGCTGATGAATCTGACTGAGTATCGATTGCCTGATCAAGCAATCCATCAAACTCAGGCATCAAACGCTTGAGCGCTCCACATTCACGTAATACAGCAAACATGCGTGATGGCTGCGCTTCCATTAACCCACGCGCAATCTCTTGCCATACTCGTTCCGACACCAACGCATCTACTTCACCTGACTCAACCATCTGATGCATAAGAGTCACTGTCTGCGATGCGACGTTAAATTCTGTAAAGCGCGCCGCAAAACGTGCAAGGCGCAATATACGTACAGGGTCTTCTGCAAAAGCGAGTGAGACGTGCCTAAACACTTTATTTTTAATATCGGCTTGACCATTACAAGGATCGATCAGCGTGCCGTCGGTATCTTGTGCAATCGCATTAATTGTCAGATCACGTCGCTGTAAGTCTTGCTCCAGTGTGACATCGGGTGCTGCGTGAAATGCGAAGCCCGAATAACCCGGCGCAGTTTTACGTTCGGTGCGCGCTAACGCATATTCTTCGTGCGTTGTGGGATGAAGAAAAACCGGAAAATCTTTACCAACAGCAATGAAGCCCGCTGCTTTCATTTGCTCAGGTGTCGCGCCAACCACTACATAATCTCTATCTTTGACGGGCAAACTCATCAGCGCATCACGCACTGCTCCGCCCACAACATAAATTTTGTAGGTCGGTGCCATCGTGTTTAGTGAGGCGCAAGGTAGCGAGGAGCTACCGCTTCTAATGGCGTGGCGATCCACTCGGGTGGAGTGGAGTAACTTCCCGTCGCTATGTTATCCACTTTCATAGAGTCGAGATTGTCGCGACTCATGATCGGGCCGCCTGGCACATGCTCCAGCAGGAAGGCTTGTATACGAGCGAGCACCGCAGGCAATTCAATCACAGGCCGCGGATGGCCGCTAAACATACCGGCGAGATGCAGTAATTCTTTCATGCTGTAGACAGTCGGCCCGACTAATTCATAGGTCTGATCAATGGTGTCAATGTTATCGATCGCCTGCACAAATGCGTGCGCAACATCACCAACAAACACGGGTTGAAATTTTGTTTGCACACCACCCAAAGCCAATACGGGCAACACAGACTGAAGTTGCGCAAACATATTGAGAAAATTGTCTTCAGGCCCGAATACTACGGATGGACGAAACGACGTCAGCTCAAGTCCTGCTGCGGCTGACATTATTTTTTCTCCCGCGGCTTTGGAGCGTTGATACATAGAAGGACCGTTCTCGTCGGCACCCAATGCACTCATATGCAAAAAACGTTTCAGTCCCTGTCGCTGACAGGCTGCCACTAAGCGTCGTGGCAACTCGACGTGAGCACGTTCAAAGGCAGGACCCCACGGGGTACCACCCGATGAATGCAGCACTCCGACTAAATTGATCACAGCATCTGCACGTTGCATCAAACGATCGAGTGCCAGCGGATCAAAGACATCCGCTTCGACTAACTGAACTGTCGGCAATACTGTTAGGTGACGCGCGCGATGTGGTCGGCGTGTTGGCACTATAACGCGACGACCGGTGGCAGCAAGTTGCGCCACGATGTGAGAACCGATAAAGCCACTACCGCCAATAACTAAAATAGATTCATGTCGCATGTTTGTCATCTTAGGGTAAATCGCCGATTTCATTCAGCATAGCGTCACGTGGCGCTATGATACCCAAACGCGATTTCAAGCTAGGTCCTTTATTTTCAAACAAAGCTGAATAGCAGGTGGCATTCGCCAGCACATTTTTTACATAGCCGCGCGTTTCTGAAAAAGGAATCGTCTCAGCAAAGATGGCACCTTCGATAGGTTTTTCCAGCGTCGCCCTCCAAAGCCGCGGACGACTTGGCCCTGCATTGTAAGCAGCCGTCGCTAATGTCTGCGAGCCACCGAGATTATTCAACACCATATTCAGATAGTGAGTACCCAGAGTGATGTTAGTTCGAGTGTCGTTCAAGTTACTGAGCGAAAAACCTGACATACCTATCTTGCGCGCCACATAATTTGCTGTAGCGGGCATGATTTGCATCAATCCAGATGCGCCTACATTCGAGCGCGCCGCTTTCACAAAGCGCGACTCTTGTCGAATCAATCCATACACCCAAGCCTTATCCAAACTCAAGGGCTGAATAGCGGTTTGCATAATGTCGTCATGCGGCGATGGAAAACGCTGTGTGAAATCTAATTCGACCTTTGCACGATCGGCTGTTGTGACCATGCGATCTAATACGCCGCTCTGACGCGCAAATTCACCCGCAGCTAACAATTGACGATCATTCAGTTTACGCAGCTGCCAATTCCACTCGCGATTTCCTTCGAAACGTAAATCAAGATCAAGCAGCTTGAGTGAATTACGAAAACCGGGATTCGACATCGCCTCAGATAATTCTTCTGCAGTGGGCGGGGATGGACGTGGTGGCACAACGAGTTTTTGACCTAACTCTTCCGAGGCCAGAATTCCATAAAACGTAGACTGACTGGAGATGGATTGGAATAATTTTTGCGCATCGTCTGTGTGATGCTGGGCGAGATGAGCGCGACCACGCCAGTAAACCCATGTCGGTTCTTTTTGAAGCTCGCGCGGCATGCTATCGATAGCACGCGCCACCATAGGCCAATCACCATCGCGCAAAGCAGCACGAACCCGCCACTGATGACCATCTGGTGACAAGGTCGCATCCCAGGTCTTACGCCACAAGTTAGCCGCTTCTTTTGATAGCCCCATCGAAGCATGCAAGGCTATCTGTGCCCAGGCCTGCGCCTGTTCTTCATGGTTTAGTCGAAACAATGATTTATGTAATGCGCGCTCGGCTTTATCTTGATTGTCTTTCGCTACCCGACCTAAAGCAATCACAAACAATTCACGCACCGCTTGCGATCCTGCTGCACCTCGCTCAACAAATGCGGATGACCGTTCAATCGCTGGCATCAGCTGACGCTCGCTGACATCGATAAAATACGCAATACGTTTAGCTGCACTTGTTGCGCCATATTCAGCAGCTAAGCGAACTTGACGCCAAATATCTGCTTCACCAAACTGCTTATCTTGATAAAGGCGATGAATTAAATCTACGCAGGCTTCACCATAGTTCTTAGGCTGCACTAATAACTCACGCGCTGCTTTGACGACATTTTCACCTTTCGCAACACGCGACGAAAGTGCATAGCACTTCACTTGTAAATCATCATTCAAAACAAATAAAGGATATTGTTCATCAAATAATCGCCAGTCACGCGCTCGACCCAAGATCAGCAACCAATCATTACGTAGACGATCGGCGATCGCGGTACCGTCATAACGGTTCAGATAGCTACGAATTTCACCTTCCGGTGTCGAGACAAGACGCGGATAGAGACGATAATATTCAACATACGATTGGATAGGGTAGTCAGTTAAGCGAGCAGCCAGTCGCCCGGTATCGCCCATGTCGCCGCGCGCCGAAGCATCGCGCAAAGTGATGAAATCTGCATCAGCGCCACCGCCAACCAAGATGGCACGTTTAATTGCTGTCGTAGCATGCGCCATCGGAATCAGTGCCGTGACTAACAGGACCACAGAAAGATGCTGCTTCATGGCCAATAAAACCGTGCAGGCCGTGCGCATCATCGATACATCCAAAATTTTCATGAGTGAATTACTAGGTAAAAAAAGAAGTGTAAAAAATTAAAAATAGTGACAAATTTTCATGCCTTTACAACATGCATAGCGTCATTCCTTTATAGTCTCTTAGAATACCATGCAGCATTACGTACTATCGACCTGAAAGTGGCTATTTTTAGTAATGCAAACCCCAACAAATAAAGTGGAATTACGTCAGCAGCTCATCGCAGCTCGACGCAACATGGGCGCTGATGCAAAAGCCATTGCTGATGCGCGCATCATGCAGAGACTCTCTGAGTGGCTAGATACACATCAGCCCACATCACTTGGGGCTTTTATCGCCATGTCGGCTGAACCTGAGCTTATAACGTTGTATGAAACGCTAAGCTCTCGCAGCATCACCCTGGCCATGCCTGTAGTTTTGGAAAAGAACCAAACGCTCATCTATGCACGATGGCAGCCGGGTGAACCACTGGCGCGAGATGCCAGTGGAACGATGGCACCGGCTCGACATGAGCAAATTCTGAAACCTTCCGTCGTGCTCGCACCCTGCGTAGGATTTAATGATGAAGGATTTCGACTGGGTTATGGTGGCGGCTATTTCGATCGCACCTTGGCACAGGAGCCAAAACCCACCTCGATAGGAATCGCTTACGCCATCACTCGAGCTAAGTTTTCAGTCGAAGCGCACGACATACCACTCGACTTGATCATCACAGACTAGCGCAAGGCTTTGACTGCACAGCCGAAATTAATATGTACGGCCGCTTAATTGCGATTGAGATGCTGCCAAATAGCTGTCGTAGGGCCAGCCTGATTCAGCGAATAAAAATGCAAGCTTGGAGCGCCACCCTCGAGCAAGCGTTCACACAGCGCTGTAACAACATCTAAGCCAAACGCTCGTATGGATTGACTGTCATCCCCAAAGCTAGCTAGCTTGAGCCGTATCCAACGCGGTATTTCCGCGCCACACATTTCAGAAAAACGCATCAGCTGTGTGTAATTAGTAATCGGCATAATGCCAGCAACTACGGGTACATCAACACCCATTTTGTGCGCATCATCCACAAAACGAAAATACGCATCAGCGTTATAGAAATACTGCGTGATCGCTGAATTCGCACCCGCTTTTACTTTCCGCACAAAATTTTGTAAATCGTCTTGGGGTGATTTAGCTTGCGGATGCATCTCGGGATACGCAGCGGCCTCAATGTGAAACAAATCACCTGTTTCGGCACGAATAAATTCAATCAATTCATTAGCATGATTAAAGTCGCCGGAAGAACCACCGAATCCGCTTGGCAAATCGCCACGCAAAGCCACTAAGCGACGTATACCTGCTGATTTGTACTCAGCCAGAATTTCACGCAAATCAGCACGCGACCGACCTATACATGAAATATGCGGCGCGGCATCAAAGCCTTCTTTTTGAATTTCGAAAACTGTGTCACGCGTGCCCGATTGGGTAGAACCACCCGCACCAAAGGTGACCGAAAAATACTCAGGCTTTAATAGCGCAAGCGACTGACGCGTAGCACGCAGCTTATCCGTACCCTCGCTTGTTTTTGGCGGGAAGAATTCAACGCTGAAGTGGCGCTTAGATACATTTGATGACTCAACCATTTAATCTCGTATAAATAGCGTAGATAAAGCCCATGAAGCAATGCTGTAGACCATCGCCCCCAGCATAGCTGCACCAAAACTATCCACCTGAAAGCCGTTCACTAAATCAGCTACGGCCCAAAACATCACGCCATTGATCACGAAGATAAACAACCCTAGCGTGAGAAATGTGACCGGCAAAGTGAGGATGATCAGGATAGGACGAACGAGTGTGTTTACCAACCCGAGAACCAGTGATGCTACCAATGCTGTGGAAAAGCTGTCTATATGCACCGTATCCACTAAGCGCGGAATAGCAAACAGAGCCAGTGTATTTATGAGCCACAACAGCAGTAATCGCATGGTTTGAAGGAATGATAACGCAGGTTAAGGGCAAGTCCGCCTGCCACTGAGTAACAGGCGGAGCTTGTCATATCCCGCAAAACCGTTTCGACAACCCAAAAATTAACGGGCTATTAATAACGGTAGTGCTCAGGCTTGAATGGGCCCATTTTCTTCACACCGATGTAATCAGCCTGCTCTTGGCTCAGCTCGCTCAACTGTGCATTGAGTGTTTTGAGTTGCAGACGCGCGACTTTTTCATCCAAATGCTTAGGCAAGGTATACACACCAATAGGATAGTTTTTCGTTTGCGTAAACAATTCGATCTGAGCAATCGTCTGATTCGCAAATGATGAACTCATCACGTACGACGGATGACCAGTACCGCAGCCCAAGTTCACCAAACGGCCTTCAGCTAACAAGATGATGCGCTTACCATCGGGGAAAATCACGTGATCAACTTGAGGCTTGATGTTTTCCCACTTGTACTGCTTGAGTGCGACAACTTCAATCTCATTATCGAAGTGACCGATATTACAAACGATAGCCTGGTCTTTCATCTTTTTCATGTGCTCAAGCGTGATCACATGGTAGTTACCGGTTGCCGTAACAAAGATATCAGCGTGCTCTGCCGCGTAATCCATAGTTACAACACGATAGCCTTCCATTGCTGCCTGAAGCGCACAAATCGGATCAATCTCAGTCACCCACACTTGCGCTGATAATGCGCGCAGCGCTTGAGCTGAACCCTTACCTACGTCGCCATAACCAGCCACGACAGCAACCTTACCTGCGATCATGACATCGGTCGCACGTTTGATTGCATCAACTAAGGATTCACGGCAACCGTACAGGTTGTCGAACTTGGATTTAGTGACTGAATCGTTGACGTTGATTGCCGGGAAAGCCAATTTACCTTCTTTATGCATCTGATACAAACGATGCACGCCGGTGGTAGTTTCTTCGGTCACGCCTTTAATGTGTGCCAAGCGTGTTGAATACCACGTTTTATCGGTTGCGAGTTTTTTCTTGATTGAATTAAACAAGCAAGTCGCTTCTTCAGAATCAGGGTTGTTCAACACACTGATGTCTTTTTCTGCACGTGTACCGAGATGCAAAAGCAGAGTGGCATCACCACCATCATCGAGAATCATGTTGGTGTAACCACCATCTGTCCATTCGAAAATGCGATGCGTGTAATCCCAGTATTCGTCCAGCGTTTCACCTTTGTAGGCAAACACGGGCGTACCGTTTGCAGCAATCGCTGCCGCAGCATGATCTTGTGTGGAGTAGATGTTGCACGAAGCCCAACGAACTTGGGCGCCGAGTGCTTCTAATGTTTGAATCAGCACGGCGGTCTGTATCGTCATGTGCAACGAACCAGTGATGCGTGCGCCTTTCAGCGGTTTTGACGCAGCAAATTCTTGACGAATCGCCATCAAACCTGGCATCTCGGTTTCGGCAATACGCATTTCTTTATTACCAAAATCAGCCAGGCTGATGTCTGCTACGTGATAGTCGTGGGTACTTGCGGATTTTAATACGGCGCTCATCACGCCCTCCTTTTCTTTGAAAAAAAGTAACGTGAGCGCAGTTGCGGTGTGAAGGCCAAGCCTGGCAAAGTATGATCTCTGTCGCAACGCTCCTTGGCTGGGCAGTATTTTAATCGAAAATCACTTTGCGTTCACTCGCCCACCACAAGCACGCCCAAAGTAAACCTGATGCAGCCCCATATACGTGAGCAACTGACACAACAGGCATACTCAAAACCGAGTGATTAAATAAAATTAACTTAGCAACCAAAGCAATACCTGCACAAATAGCCAAACGTTGGCGTCCACTCATCCATGTCATTGCAGCGCCCGCCGACCACAATCCATACAGCACACCCGATAAACCGGCATACCATTGCAAGGATGATTGCAAATACCATAACAAACTACTAATGCCCATTGCGCTTGTAAGTAACAGACCCGTTAAACAAAGCGCAGTCATTGTCTGACACAAAATCTCTATGATTAACAGCAAACCGAATA
>JBEDHZ010000088.1:0-8532 GCA_041173845.1 Pseudomonadota bacterium | reverse complement strand
GTATGTGGAAACCGAGACAACGTAACTTAATTAACGAATTTTGCATAATTGCAGGCATACCGGATTCACTGGATCTTATTCTTGAAACCGGCACGTTCAGCTGCCAAGACATTCCAGTAACAATTCTTCCAGGTACCACCGATAACAGCCTCGCTATTTACGTACAGCTAGGTCAACCTGAACCTTCACAAATCACGACTATTTACCGTCGCTTACTCGAACTTAATTTACTCATCACTCATAAACATGGCGAGCATCTCGCCATCGACCCGGAAAGTGGCGCGGCGGTTTATGGTTTTGAATTAGCTTTTTCAACTGCAGAACAATTATGGATAAGTCTGCAGCGCGCTACCGCTCAAGCAATTGAATGGCGCTCGACATTTTTTCTGCTGGAAGAAATGAGCGAGTTGCCAACATGATTCACGACCTTGGACCCGATGCGATGGGCATGCATTACCCCATGTATGAACCCGCTACTAAGCCAGCTCCTCAGTCCGCTACTCACTCCACCACACCCCCTGTAAAACCACCCACCCTTTCACTCAAAACCACCATACTGGCGCACTCAGGCCGGGATATTGCGGGTCAGGTATTGGGGCGTACATTGGGACTCGGCTTGTTTAACGCAGCAGCCTACCTTAGTTCAGCCAGTGTTCCTTGCCAAGTTATTGCAGGGGGTTTAGGCGCTGTCTTTGGAGGCTTGCAAGCCCAACGATTAGCAGCTGCACAAATTGGCAGTGACACCACGCTTCAATACTGTGGTGTCGCCGTATGCACCTTGATTGGCGCTACAGCTGGAGCGGCGATTGCTTCGTTTGGTACGTATCAACCAGTCGCTGCCTTAGCGGTCGGGTCTGCTTTAGCTATAACCGTTTCACTAGCAAAGTTTTGTAGAAAACGGCCTAACGATGACATCGCCATCGATGCCAGCAAAGCTACGATATTTCTAGTCAGTACTGCGGCCTCAGTTAGTGCAATCTCATCGCTGGATACCTACCTCAGTCCCTCCATCAACGTGGCCCCCAAAAGTCTTGGCGTCGTTTTAGAAGCGACGATCGTTGAATTCTTTAAATCATCACTCGAACGCTGGGGACCCTCAGTAGACCGACATGCCTTAAATTTCAATGGCAAAGTCTACGTATCACTAGCGGGGTTATTACCTTATTTGGCAGCTACCGTTCTGCTGAATGGCTACGTTAGCGGAAAAATGCAACCTGACCATGAAACTCATGATTTTGAAAAATTGATATGGCCGCTTCTCATCGGAGCTATCGCCAATGGTGTGCGTGGTGCATGCAATGCTGCAGCCGTGTATGTATGTCATCAGAATGGCTGGGGCGTTGCTAAACCAGATGCCAACATTCTTCGGTCTAGTGTCGGCCCCAAAAGACCCGAAGCCATACGTATGAGTAAAAAAATTGCGATCCGATTTTTTCTTAGCGTTTGCAGAAATGCCGTCTACGACAGGCTACTGCATGGTGGTATGAGCGTGGTTAACGCCAGCATACTATCGCAATTCGTTTATGGATTTTTCGCTCAAAATCGCGATTTGGTTTACGACTTGATGAAAGGCGAAGGTTGGAACACGTCTGAAGAAACTCAAAGCGTCACAACTGACACTAGCAGTTTGAACAGTGTTGTTATTGCTATCGATACAAAATCATCCAACCTAACAGAGACAACAGTCGAAATTTCTGCCGTAAGTACATCAGAATCCTCGAGTATCGTCTCAGCACCCCACTCATCAGAAATCACGAGTGAAGTTTCAACTGAGTAAGGTCATCAATAAAAAAAAGCCAAAACCAAAAGCTACATTTGATCTAGCTCATTCCTAGAGTTAGTTTATCCATGATCAATCGCTACTCTCTTGTATAAAGCGAACGGGAAATCAATAAATTCAATGTTCAAAAAGTTTTATTGATAATTTGCAGAACAGCCGATGGGAGAAATCAATGAATTATGTGAAAGATGATGAGGAAGATTTATCCTTAAATCATCTAACTGGAATCGCTGCACTCGCTTGTGCTGGCATTATTGGCTTGTCCGTACTGGTTGCCACGTGGATGTTTGGCAACCCATTAAAGCCTATACCTGATTCATCGCTTCAGCATCAGGCAAAAATAGGAATAAAAAATCGATAAAAACAGCAGGACTGAAAGACTACTTAGCCTCATCAATCCAGGCCATGTGTATTGCTTCGAGTATTTTTTCACCTGAGCGATCGGCTAGATCATCAAATCCATCGAGTTCGGTGACCCAACGATGCAGGTCGGTAAAGCGCACCGTCAGCGGATCAATCTCAGGAAATTTATCGTATAGCGCTTCAGCGATACGTAAAGTGTCAGTCCACTTCATTAGTGATTTTCGCGTGCGTGATTAATGGTGTACTTGGGTATTTCAATCACCAGGTCATCATTTCCAACCAAAGCTTGGCATGATAAACGCGAGGTCGCTTCCAGACCCCAGGCCATGTCGAGCAAATCTTCTTCTTTTTCTTCCGCTTCATTGAGCGATCTAAATCCCTCGCGTATCACCACATGGCACGTCGTGCATGCACAGGATTTTTCACACGCATGCTCAATCTCGATATCTTGTTCAAGCAAGGCATCACATACGGAAGTCCCCGTTGGCACATCAAAGACAGCGCCTTCTGGACATAAAATTTCATGAGGCAGTACGACAATTTGCGGCACGCTATTCCTTTGTTATTGATGTCTCTGTTCAGGCAATTTCGTCTAGCTTTTTGCCTGTCAGTGCTACACGCACGCTACGATCCATACGACGCGCAGCAAAATCTTCAGTGGCATGGGCTAACGCATCAATCGCTGCTTTGATTGCGTGATGATCGTTACCTTGCGCTCTGGCGCGTAGTTGTTCAATCAAGCGATCAATATCTGTTTTTTCAGCAGCTGACAGAAGCTCAGCATCTTGATCAAGTGCCGCCATAGTGGCCAGCACAATGCGCTCGGCTTCGACTTGCTCTTCGCGCAAGGCGCGCGATTGCATATCGCCTTCAGCTGACGAGAACGATTCTTGTAGCATGCGCGAAATATCATCATCGGCTAAGCCATACGATGGCTTCACGACAATCGAGGCTTCCACGCCTGAATGCGCTTCACGCGCTGACACCGACAACAAACCATCAGCATCCACCTGATAGGTCACCCGTATACGCGCTGCACCAGCCACCATGGGCGGAATTCCGCGCAATTCAAAACGTGCCAGCGATCGGCAATCCGTTACCAATTCACGCTCACCTTGAACTATATGTACCGCCAATGCGGTCTGGCCATCTTTGAAGGTAGTAAATTCCTGCGCACGCGCACACGGTATCGTCGAATTACGCGGAATGACTTTCTCAACCAAACCACCCATCGTTTCTATACCTAGCGATAGAGGAATCACATCGAGTAACAGCCAATCATCACCCGATGCTCGGTTACCTGCTAATAAATTGGCTTGAATTGCGGCGCCTAAGGCGACCACTTTGTCAGGATCAATATTTGCCAGTGGCAGCGTCTTGAAATAATCTGCCACCGCTTTGCGCACATGCGGCATGCGCGTTGCACCGCCCACCAAAACGACGCCATCGATATCGTCGATAGTTAAGTTAGCATCGCGCACCGCTTTGCGACACGGCGTCACTGTTTTAGTCACCAAATGTTGAGTCAGCGCTGCAAATTCAGCATCAGTAATGTTGAGTCTAACTTCTTCACCAGAATTCAACACTGCATCGATATGGGTCTGCTCATGCGTAGAAAGAATTTCTTTCGCCTCGCGCGCCTTAACCATCAAAGTGCGGGTATCTTCATCCGACAACGGTGCAAGATTAGCTTGCTCTATGATCCAACAAAAAAGTCTGTGATCAAAATCATCCCCACCCAAGGCCGAATCACCACCAGTAGATAAGACTTCGAACACACCTTTAGATAATTTCAGTATCGAGATATCAAACGTACCGCCGCCCAAATCGTACACAGCATAGATACCTTCGGAACCATGGTCCAAGCCATACGCAATCGCAGCCGCTGTCGGTTCATTTAATAAGCGTAAAACATTCAGGCCGGCTAACCGCGCTGCATCTTTCGTCGCCTGCCGCTGTGCATCATCAAAATACGCTGGCACAGTAATCACTGCACCAACCAGCTCATCACCTAACGCATCTTCAGCACGTTGACGCAAAGTCGCTAAAATTTCTGCCGAAACTTCTACTGGGCTCTTAACACCCGCCACAGTTTTGAGTTGCAGCATGCCCGGTGCATCGACAAAGTCATACGGAAGATTTTCAGCGTAAGCGATATCTTTTAAACCACGACCCATGAATCGCTTGACGGACACGATCGTGTTCTTAGGATCAGTCGTTTGAGCCGCTTTAGCTTTGTAGCCGCTGTGAGCATAACCATTTGGTAGATAGCGCACGATGGAAGGCATTAATGCATGACCTTCATCGTCATTCAATACGTCAGGAATACCATGGCGAACAGTAGCCACCAGCGAATTGGTCGTACCAAGATCAATACCCACGGCCAGCCTATGCTGGTGTGGCGCAGTGGACATGCCGGGTTCGGCGATTTGAAGCAGAGCCATGATGAAATTTTTATAGTGTCTGGTTACTGTGTCAGTCGCGAACTGTGATCAAGCCTCGAGCAGTTCAAATACGCGACCCACTTCATCGCCGAATTTTTCTACGAACATCAGCTGACGAACTTGCTCACCCGCGTCATTGTACTGAGCTGCGTTGAGGTGTTGCTGAACTAAGGAAAGCAAATGTCCGCGCATTTGCATCAATTCATCGTCTAACTGCTCAAGAGCTGGCTGGTTTTTAGACTCACGCGCCTCGTCCAAGGCCTCTCGCCACTCCATTTGCTGCATTAAAAATTCCCTAGGCATGTTGGTGTTTGATTCAACACCCAGATCAACTCCATTGAGCTCACACAAATAGATTGCGCGCTTTAATGGATTTTTAAGTGTTTGATAAGCCTCGTTAGCACGCGTTGCCCATTGCATGGCTACCCGTTTTTCTGCATCGGTGGCGGTAACAAACTTATCAGGATGCACTCTGCCCTGCACTTCACGATAGGCAGTATCGAGCTGTTGAGTATCAATCTCAAACATCACAGGCATCTGAAACAGCTCGAAATGGTTTTTCATGGTGATCCAAAAACAAAAGCCTGTCGTTTCAAACAGGCTTCAAGATAAAACGAGCCAGGCGAGTTAAATTCTAAAGCTCTCACCGCAGCCGCATTCATCTTTCACATTGGGGTTGTGGAATTTAAATCCCTCGTTCAAACCCTCACGCGCAAAATCCAACTCAGTGCCATCAATGTAAGGCAAACTTTTAGGATCAACAAAGACCTTGATACCGTACGACTCAAATACCTGATCTTCGTCAGCGCTTTCATCCACATATTCAAGTTTGTATGCCAAACCAGAGCAACCGGTGGTGCGCACACCAAAGCGCAGACCTATACCCTTGCCACGCTTATCAATAAAGCGCGAGACATGTTTAGCGGCTTTTTCGGTCAAGGTAATTGCCATAATCGTTCTCTCTCGTGGTGCTTACGCGGCCTTGGTCTCTTCACCGTGACGTGCTTTGTAATCTGCCACAGCTGCTTTGATAGCGTCTTCCGCCAAAATCGAGCAGTGAATTTTTACCGGTGGCAGCGCGAGTTCTTCAGCAATCTGCGTATTCTTGATCGATAAGGCTTGATCAAGCGTTTTACCTTTTACCCACTCAGTTACAAGCGACGAAGAAGCAATCGCAGAACCACAACCATAGGTCTTGAATTTTGCATCTTCGATCAAACCATCCGCGCCCACTTTGATTTGCAGCTTCATCACGTCGCCGCATGCGGGAGCACCCACCATACCGGTGCCGACCGTGTCATCACCTTTTTCGAATCCACCAACATTGCGGGGATTTTCGTAGTGATCAAGTACTTTGTCTGAATAAGCCATTGTGTTACTCCTAAACCTTAGTGAGCTGCCCATTGAATGGAATTGATATCAATTCCATCTTTATACATATCCCAGAGTGGCGACAGATCGCGCAACTTCTGAACTTTTTTCTTAATCAAATCAATCGTGAAATCCACATCTTCGTCGGTGGTAAAGCGACCAAAGGTAAAACGAATCGAGCTATGCGCTAACTCATCGCTACGACCTAAAGCACGCAACACATACGATGGCTCAAGGCTGGCCGATGTACACGCTGAACCGGACGACACCGCGATATCTTTAATCGCCATGATCAAAGACTCGCCTTCAACATAATTGAAACTCACGTTTAAGTTGTGTGGCACACGATGCTGCATATCGCCGTTTACATACACTTCTTCGATATCCTGTAGACCTTTGGCCAGACGATCACGCAAAGCCTGCATGCGTGGAATCTCGATAGCCATTTCTTCTTTAGCGATGCGAAACGCTTCACCCATACCAACGATTTGATGCGTTGCCAGCGTGCCGGAGCGCAGACCGCGCTCATGCCCGCCGCCATGCATTTGCGCTTCAATACGCACGCGCGGCTTGCGGCGTACATACAGTGCACCGATGCCTTTCGGGCCATAGGTTTTATGGGCGGTGAAGGTTACTAAGTCCACTTTAGTTTTTTCGAGATCAATCGGCGTCTTACCCGTAGCTTGTGCTGCATCCGAATGAAAAATGATGCCTTTACTACGGCACAGCTCACCGATTTCGTCGATAGGCTGAATCACACCAATTTCATTGTTCACCCACATGACCGACACTAAAATCGTATCAGGACGAATTGCTTCTTCGAGTTGCTTAATCGTGATCAGACCATTGTCACCGGGCTGTAAATAGGTCGCTTCAAAACCTTGACGCTCGAGTTCACGCACCGTATCCAGCACTGCTTTGTGCTCGGTTTTTACAGTGATGATGTGCTTGCCTTTAGTTTTGTGGAAATGCGCAGCGCCTTTAATAGCAAGGTTGTTACCTTCGGTTGCGCCCGAAGTCCAAATGATTTCACGCGAATCAGCGTTCACCAAAGCAGCGACGTGTTCACGTGCCTGCTCAACGGCTTTCTCGGCTTCCCAGCCATACATGTGGCTACGTGAAGCGGGGTTACCAAATTGCTCGCGCAAATAAGGAATCATCTTATCGGCAACGCGCGGATCTATCGGCGTGGTCGATGAATAGTCGAGATAAATAGGGAAATGCGGCGCCCAGATGGTGTCCATCAGGTTTTTTGCCAGCGGTGCGTTCATTTTTACGTACTCCGGTTTATTCAATTCCAGATCAAGCGGCTTGATGCGTGCGCTGCACCACCACCACCGGCTTGGTCTCTGCTGGTTTTTCTTTTTGCTGCTCGACTAAATCTTTGAGCGATACCGAATCAAGATAGTCCACCATTTTGGCGTTCAACGTGGCCCACAAATCATGCGTCATGCAGCGGGTGCCCTTGGCTTCACCATCAGCGTGGCAATTTTGCTTGCCACCGCATTGCGTGGCATCGATAGGCTCATCGACGGCAATGATAATGTCGGCAACCGTAATGTCTTCAGGGCGACGCGCTAGGTTGTAACCACCACCGGGTCCGCGCACCGACTCCACGATCTCGTGGCGTCGCAGCTTGCCAAACAACTGCTCTAAATAAGAGAGCGAAATCTCTTGGCGCTGGCTGATGCCCGCGAGCGTTACAGGTCCTTGATGTTGTCTCTGTGCGAGATCAATCATGGCGGTCACTGCAAAGCGACCTTTGGTAGTAAGGCGCATGGTCAAACTCCAAAAAAACGCACTTCTAAGGGAGATCGGGCCGGCCTTTGGAGGCAATCCCGAACGATTTGGTCGAGTATACCAAAGTCGACAGGAATCGTCAGGTATTGGCGTTTAAAGAAACCTTATTGGCTGATACCACTCGCAATAAATTACTTTAAATGCAATAACTTCATCGGTCTAAACAAGCCCTGCATGCCTGAATGAGCAATGAATGAGAGGTTATATGGGTGCTCTGCCACCGCTTTGGGAAACCCAGCGACTGGCTCTAAATCTTCCAGCCACTGAGCGATTTTCCCCCAAAGGACTAATGTTGGAGGTGGCAAGTCATCACGCGCCAGCAAAGCTTCAAGCACCACATTAATCAGCGGACGCCAAGCTTTGGCATCTTTGGCGGGCGCCACTTCAGGTCTGAACACGAGCGCCGCGTTCAATAACAAAAAACCTTCATCGATCAGATTGTTTTGAAGATCAGGCAGGGTTTGTATAAAACCTGAATCCTTCGCTCTGGCCGTTGCCGATACTCCGGCAATCATTTCACCCTTGGTTGCATCGACGGATAACAAACCCTCGGCCACCATCAGCATCTTCATGAAATTACGCAGTGACGTCGCGCGATTCACTCGTTTAGATAAGCCCTGCTCTGACCATAGCTCATCCACTGCACCATCCATGAAACAAAATCCCGTCGCACTGTCTTCACGTGGATACGGCCCTTCCCCAACTAATACATACCGAACTGACTCTATGGGCTGTGCGAAAGCAGCAAACAAACGGCCTTGCGTTGGTAGGAAC
>JBEDHZ010000087.1:0-8559 GCA_041173845.1 Pseudomonadota bacterium | reverse complement strand
ACCTTAGGCATGCGGGTCATGCCGCCGACCAAAATGATGTCGTCGATATCAGCCACTTTGACGCCCGCATCATTAATGGCGATACGGCAAGGCTCGATAGTTTTAGAAATCAATTCCTCAACTAATGACTCGAGCTTAGCGCGGGTCATCTTCAAGTTAAGGTGCATAGGCGCACCATTCGCCATCGCAATGTAAGGTTCGTTAATTTCAGTCTGCTGCGAGGACGACAATTCAATCTTGGCGCGCTCAGCGGATGCCTTAATACGCTGCAAAGCGATCGGATCTTTAGATAAATCGACGCCATTAATTTTTTTGAATTCATCAATAATGAAATCAATGACGCGCTGATCGAAATCTTCACCGCCTAAGAAAGTGTCTCCATTGGTTGAAAGCACCTCGAACTGCATCTCTCCATCGACATCGGCGATCTCAATGATCGACACGTCAAAAGTACCGCCACCTAAGTCGTACACCGCAATCTTGCGATCACCTTTACCGCCTTTGTCTAAACCAAAAGCTAGCGCTGCGGCAGTCGGTTCATTGATGATACGTTTGACTTCGAGGCCTGCAATACGACCGGCGTCCTTCGTTGCCTGGCGTTGCGCATCATTGAAATAAGCAGGTACGGTAATGACGGCTTCAGTGACTTCTTCACCCAAATAATCTTCAGCCGTTTTTTTCATTTTGCGGAGAACTTCCGCAGAAATTTGTTGCGGCGCTAGTTTTTTATCGCGCACAGAAATCCAAGCGTCACTGTTATCCGCTTTCATGATTTCATAAGGCATCAGACCAATGTCTTTCTGCACTTCTTTTTCATCGAACTTACGACCGATCAGACGCTTAACTGCAAACAGCGTGTTCTTAGGATTGGTCACCGCCTGACGCTTAGCAGGTGCACCAACGAGAATTTCACCATCTTCTTGATAAGCGATGATAGATGGCGTGGTACGTGCGCCTTCCGAATTTTCGATAACCTTGGGTTGACCACCCTCCATGATGGCGACACAGGAATTCGTGGTTCCCAGATCAATGCCAATAATCTTGCTCATGATGTTTTCCTTAAATAACTAGTTCAATGTCTGTAGTACTGAATCTGTCTGTAGTTCTGATATGTGGCGTTTAGCTCAAGTTTCAAGGCATATGAAACTATTGAGACACCGTTACCAATGCGGGCCGTAGCAAACGATCAGAAATCATGTATCCCTTTTGCAGCACGCTCACTATCGTGTTGGCTTCTTGCTCCGAAGGCACCATAGAAATCGCCTGATGCTTCATCGGGTCGAGCTTCTCACCCGGCTTAGGATCGAGTTCAACTAAACGATTTCGCTCAAACGCGGCGACCAACTGCTTCAGGGTCATGTCCACGCCTTCTTTGAGCGACTCGACCGAGGGCACCTCGATTTTGAGCGCCATCTCCAGGCTATCCTTCACTGGCAACAAGGCCTCAGCAAAACCCTCAATCGCAAATTTGTGCGCCTTGGAGATATCCTCCTGTGCACGCCGCCGAATATTTTCGGCGTCAGCTTTGGCACGCAAAAAAGCATCCTGCATCTCGGCCAATTTGGCTTCGGCTTCAGTCAGTCGCTGACCCAGGTCTAGCCCGCCTTCCATCGCCTGCTGAGCTAGCTCATCGGCAGCAAAGGTCGCGTTGTCTGCCAAATCTTTAGGCAACTCTGGTTCAGTCTGACCTGCTTGCTGACCCGGCTGCGATTCTGCTTGATTCATAAGTTCTCCAACTAAATCAATTACTTGCAATAACACTGAGCAGCATATGGGGATTGAATAAGACTTTTCAAGCGGGTCTGCTGAAATACACAAAAAAAACGGGGGCCTCAGGCCCCCGATTCATGCAACAGATGATTTATGTCAATCCGTCGCGCCTAGCTCGAGCGCACGCGCTCTTCCTATTTCGGCATCTTTCTGCAAGTGCTGATGGCTTTCTGGGTCTGAACCCGTAGGCCAACCCAACGTATGTTTCTCAACAATCGCCGCCATGGCGTCTATCCATTGCGGAAGCTCATTCAGGCACGCTATGTAATGAAAGGCCTTACCACCGGCGCCCAAAAAGTCTTCACGCGCCTCGATAGAAATTTCTTCGAGTGTCTCAAGACAATCACTGGTAAATCCGGGGCAGATAACATCCACGCGACCCACCCCTTTTTGAGCCAGCTCAACCAGTGTGGGGGCCGTATACGGTTGCAGCCATTCCGCTTTTCCAAAACGCGATTGAAACGTAACTAGGTACTCGTCTTTGGACAACCCTAATTTAGTCGCCACCAAACGCGCCGTCTTGTAGCACTCACAGTGATACGGATCACCCAGCAATAAGGTTCGCTTCGGTACACCATGAAAACTCATGACTAATTTATCGGGACGCCCATGCTGCTCCCAATGCGCGCGCACGGTAGAAGCGAGCGCTTCGATATACGCATCATCATCGTGATAATGCTTAATGAAACGAAGCTCTGGTGCATTTCGGATTTGGGTGTAATGCGAAAAAACTCGGTCAAATATCGATGCGGTTGTCGTACCCGAATACTGGGGATACGCAGGCAAAACCAAAATGCGATCGCAGCCTTCACTTTTCAACTGGTCTAAGACACTCGGCAGGCTTGGATTTCCATAACGCATGGCATACACCACACGTAAGCTATGCCCACGTGAATTCAACGCCAATTGCAAGGCCTCGGCCTGTCGTTCAGTGTGTATTTTTAAAGGTGAGCCCTGCTCAGTCCAAATCGACGCGTATTTTTCTGCGGATTGGCGCGAGCGGAACGGCAAAATTATCCCGTTCAAAATAATCCACCAAAGCAGACGAGGAATCTCGACGATGCGTGGATCCCATAAAAATTCCTTCAGATAGACCTTCACCGCAGCTGGCGTGGGGGCGTCGGGTGTACCCAAATTGGCAAGTACCACAGCGGTCTTGCTTAGACTGCCATGGCTGTAGGAGGGTTCTGAGTTGAAGCCCATTAATAAAACCTTTCTGTTCTATGCTCAGGAGGCCAGTAGCTCGCGCGCATGCTTGCGCGTGGTCGCCGTAATTTCTAGGCCGCCGAGCATACGCGCAATTTCTTCAACGCGCTCAGCCGCTGATAAAGGAGTGATCCGTGACACAGTTCGGCCGTCTGAAGTCGAACCTTTGCTCACTTGAAAATGATGGCCGGCTTGGCTAGCCACCTGCGGTAAGTGGGTCACGCACAATACCTGGCGCTCCTGTCCCAAGCGCTTAAGCAAGCGTCCAACCACCTCAGCCACTGCACCGCCGATGCCACTATCGACCTCATCAAAGATTAATGTTGGCGTACTCGTAGCACTAGAAGCAATCACTGAAATCGCCAAGGCGATACGCGCCAACTCACCACCCGAGGCCACCTTCGCCAACGGACGCGGTGTCGTACCCGCATGTCCGGCCACCAAAAATTCTATTTGTTCGTTGCCATACGCCGCTGGTTCTATCGGATTTAAGGCGACATCAAAACGCCCACCCGACATCGATAACTCTTGCATGGCGGCAGTCACCGCTGTTGACAATGAGCTGGCCGCTTTAGTGCGCGCCTTGGAAAGTTTGGTGGCGAGCGCTTGATAGGCCTGCCCCAGTTTTTCTTCATGCGCACGCAACGCATCGAGGTCCGTCGCATCGGCTAGCTGATGCAAACGTTCAGATAATCGTATAAATTCATTCGGCAGTTCATCAGCGGGCACATTAAATTTTCGTGAAGCTGAATGAAGTGCTTCAAGACGCGCCTCCACCGTTCGCAAACGTTGCGGGTCCATTTCAATTCGACCCAGATAATCATTCAACGCATACACGGCTTCTTGTAGCTGAATGCGCGCTGGTTCTAACGCTTCCATGACTGGTTTCAGTTTGTCGTCTACATCCGCCAGCTTTCCTAATTTTTGTGCGATCGATGAAAGCTGTGACAACATCGGACTCGATTCCGACTCAGACAGTAAATCAAGTGCGCTTTGTGCGCCTTCAATCAAGCTTGCGGCATTCGACAGTCGGCTGTGCTCATTACCAATGTCGGCCCATTCGCCCGGACGCGCTGCTAATTTTTCTAATTCGCCGACCTGCCACTCGAGTCGCTCACGTTCTAGCAAAACATTTTTTGCATCACGCTCAAATTCTTCACGCTGCTTGATCACGGCACGCCAATTTTTAAACGCCTGCGCTACTTTAATGACGTCTTCATTCAATCCGGCATGCGCATCTAATAAAGCACGTTGCGAATCCGCTTTTAGTAGTGATTGATGCGCATGCTGGCCATGAATATCCACCAACATCTCACCGACTTCGCGTAACTGAGTCACAGTGGCGGTTATGCCATTGATGAATGCTTTCGAACGGCCGCTGCTATCAATCACGCGCCGCAGCAGTAATTGGCCATCTTCCGAAACGAATTCGTGTTCTTCTAACCAACTCAGCACAGATGAATCAAATTCACCGGTAAATTCGGCAGCAATATCGGCTTTGGATGCACCCTCTCTAATCACGCTGGCATCGGCGCGGCCACCCAAGGCCAACATTAATGCGTCAATCAAAATCGATTTTCCAGCGCCCGTTTCACCGGTAAAGACAGTGAAACCAGCAGGCGGTTCGATCTCGATCGCATCAACGATCACAAAATCACGAATGATGAGCGTGCGCAGCATGGGTAGTCGGAGGAAAAATGACAGGAACTAACAGGATAAAAGCACTATTTTAGCTGCCCTAGCACGGAGGGATATTCATTCCAGTGCAATTTCTCTCGCAAGGTATCGTAGTAGCTCCATCCTTGTGGATGCAAGAATTGAATACTGTGTGCTGAGCGACGCACCGTAACCCGATCATGATGATAAAGACTGGTGAGTGATTGCATATCAAAATTCACACTGCAATCACGACCACTAGCCAACTCAATCACAATCTCACAGCTCTCAGAAAGGACAATCGGACGATTCGATAGCGCATGCGGCGCAATCGGCACCAACACCATACCGCCCAATCCAGGATGAAGAATCGGGCCACCCGCAGCCAAGGCATAGGCCGTTGAACCTGTAGGCGTAGAAATAATCAAGCCATCCGAGCGTTGGTTGTACATGAAGTGCCCATCCACTTCGACGCGCAGCTCCACCATGCCTGCACCTGCGCCGCGAGACACCACAACATCATTAAATGCAACGGATCGAAAAATTTCTTTACCCTGGCGATGCACGATTCCCTCGAGCAGAGCGCGACGCTCTGATTCCAGCTTACCGTCCAACATATCGCTCAACACAGGCAGCATGCGTTCGAATGCGATATCGGTCATAAAACCCAATCGCCCCTGATTCACACCTATCAGCGGCACATCAAACGGTGCCAATTGGCGCGCAATACCCAACATCGTCCCATCGCCGCCAATTACTATAGCCACATCGGCTTCTTGACCAATTTGTGCCAAGGTCATGGATACCCGATTGCTGCGTTGAAGGTCCTGTGCGGTAGCTGCTTCAAATACAACCCTAAGCCCGCGACGCTCGAGAAAATCTGCCAATTCACCCAAAGCACTGCTGCTGGCGCCTAATTCACCGTGTTTACCGATGATGGCGACCGTAGAAAAACGTGTTGTGGGATTGGAATTTGCGACAGACATGCTCAGGATTAGACCATAACTAGCAGCAAACGTGACGCTTACTCAATTGCAAGCTGGCCAAAACTTCTGTAAGCCTAAGGGTTTAGTGCAAACAATTTTGCTATCTCAGTTAAGGAAACTAGCGTACTACCGTTTGGCTCGCTAGAATAAGGCTATGCAACTCGATATTCGCGCACAAACGCTACTGAAGGCACTTGTAGAACGCTACATTGCAGACGGACAGCCGGTGGGCTCGCGCGCGCTGGCAAAAATTTCTGGCCTTGAGCTTTCTCCGGCGACCATTCGCAACATCATGTCCGATCTGGAAGAGCTTGGCTTAGTGGCCAGCCCTCATACGTCGGCCGGCCGCATCCCTACGCCACGCGGCTACCGACTATTTGTTGATAGTTTACTCACCGTTCAAACCATCGATGAAAGCACGGTCGAATCGCGACTGCAGTCTGGTGCTTCGTCGCAAAAAATTATCGCCAGTGCGGCACAGGTACTCTCCTCTTTATCTCATTTCGCAGGCGTCGTGCTCGCACCACGACGGGAAATGACGTTTCAACAAATCGAATTTCTGCGCCTGTCAGAAAAACGTATTTTGTTAGTCATCGTCGCGCCGAATGGCGATGTACAAAACCGTTTGCTGTTGACCGATACCGATTACTCGCCCAGCCAACTCGTGCAAGCGGCTAATTACATCAACCAAAATTATTCGGGATTATCGTTTGACGCGGTTCGCATCAAACTCAATGATGAGTTACGTGAATTACGCAACGACATGATGCGACTAATGCAAGCCGCCGTTGAAGCGGGCACGGATGCCATGAGCGATGACACCGAAGATGTGGTCATTTCTGGTGAGCGTAATTTGCTGTCGATTGACGACCTATCAACCAACATGAGTTCATTGCGAAAATTGTTTGATATTTTTGAGCAAAAAACGGGACTGGCCACACTCTTGGATACCTCAAGCAAAGCGAGTGGCGTACAAATATTCATTGGTGGTGAATCGCATCTGATGCCCTTAGAAGACATGAGCATCGTCACCGCACCCTACGAATCGAATGGGAAAATTGTAGGCACGCTCGGTGTGATCGGGCCAACTCGCATGGCTTATGAGCGCGTGATTCCTATTGTCGACATCACAGCTCGTTTACTTTCAAGCGCGCTGTCGCATTCTTAATAATACGAACGCGAGTCATTGATTACTGACGATGCGGACAGGCCTCTTTAGTGCAATTGCCGTAAAGAGCCAACGCATGCTCAGCTAAAGTGAAACCGCGCTGTTCAGCGATGCTGTGCTGGCGACGTTCGATTTCTTCGTCAAAAAATTCTTCCACCAAGCCACAATCCAGGCAAACCAAGTGATCATGGTGAGAACCTTGGTTCAGCTCGAAAACCGCCTTACCTGACTCAAAATGATGTCGACTTAGCAATCCAGCCTGCTCGAACTGGGTCAGCACGCGATAAACCGTTGCCAGTCCGACATCGAGATTCTCAGTCAGCAGCAGTTTATAAACATCCTCAGCAGATAAGTGGCGCACGCTGCTATTTTGGAAAATCTCTAAGATTTTTAGCCTGGGCAGGGTGGCCTTAAGTCCACTAGATTTCAGATCGGCGGGTTTGGGCGGCATGTTTTCGCTTATTTAACTTGAACTGCTTTATCATATAGCGTTTACCTACTGCGCTCAACGAAAGCACCTCTCATGAAGTTCATGCAGCACTCGTCCAGTCGGTCAGCGACGTACCTAAAATCATGCATAGCCGCAGTTGCCTTGGGCAGCAGCGCGCTATTTCTGAGCGGCTGCGCTCTGAACCCTTTTGCCAGCAAGCCAGCGGCCCCAGAGCAAAGCGCTGCCCCCGTTGAAGCCGGCATAGTTCAAACATCGCAATCGAAAAAGCTGTTTGGCGTGTTGCCCGTGTATCGCGCTAACGTACAACAAGGTAATTTCGTTTCGAAAGAAATGGTGTCACAACTCAAAGTCGGGATGACACCGGAACAAGTGCGTTTCGTGATGGGCACACCGCTGTTGACCGATGTATTTCATGGACAACGCTGGGATTACCCTTTCCGCATGCGTCGAGGCGATGGCCAAATCACCACCAGCCACGTATCCGTGTTCTTCAAAGAAGGTCGGGTTGAGCGTTTTGAGGGTGGTGATCTGCCTCAGGAAAAAGAATATCTCGATCAACTCGCTGCACCTAAAAAATAAAATAAGACAGTAAGCACTTATCCATGAAATCCATGAAGATCGCCGTCGCCGGTGCCTCCGGCCGTATGGGCCGTATGCTGATTGAAGCCATCGTTGCCGATGATCAGGCCACGCTAGCTGGCGCCCTCGATTTACCGGGCTCGCCCGTAATAGGCACAGACGCTGCCGCCTTCCTCGGTCAACCCGCTGGAATCCCGATTGAATCTGATCTTGCCAAAGGTTTGGCGAATGCAGAGTATTTGATCGATTTCACGCGCCCCGAAGGCACGCTCAAACATCTGGCGTATTGCGCAGAGCACGGCATCAAAATGATTATTGGCACCACCGGCTTTGATGACGCTGGTAAAGCAGCGATTGCCAATGCCGCGAAAAAAACGGCCATCGTATTTGCACCCAACATGAGCGTCGGTGTGAATGTCACCATGAAGTTACTGGAACTTGCTGCGAAGAGTTTTTCGCATGGCTACGACATAGAAATCATCGAAGCGCATCATCGCCACAAAGTGGATGCGCCTTCAGGTACTGCGTTAAAAATGGGTGAGGTAATCGCTAGCGCGCTGGACCGTGATCTGAAAGACGTCGGTGTTTTCGCACGCGAAGGCGTCACAGGTGAGCGCGATCCTTCATCGATAGGTTTTGCCACCATACGCGGTGGCGATATTGTGGGTGATCACACCGTTCTGTTTGCAGGTATTGGCGAGCGCATAGAAATTACCCACAAATCATCGAGCCGAGTGACCTAC
>JBEDHZ010000086.1:0-8569 GCA_041173845.1 Pseudomonadota bacterium | reverse complement strand
ATTTATGGTAGGGCGTGATGGGAAAGTGCATGAGCGCTACGCTCCCACCACCACACCTGCACAGCTGGAATCTGAACGTCAAACACGTCTGCTTTTAAATGAAATCGATGCGCATCGTCAAACTGACTTAGCGCTACAACATGCCAAAGAAACTGCCGAGGCATCCAATCTTGCAAAGAGCCGCTTTGTCACAGGTATGAGCCATGAATTGCGTACCCCGCTCAACAGTATCTTAGGCTATGCGCAAATTTTGCAGAATGATAAAAACATCCCAGCTAATCGGCAAAATGCAATTAGCGTGGTGCGCCGTAGTGGCGAACATTTGCTTTCACTTATTGATGGCATGCTGGATATCGCAAAAATTGAAGCCGGCAAGCTGCGCATCGATTACGGCGATTTAGCCTTCCGTGAATTTCTCGATCAAATCGTACAAATGGTCGCGCCTCAGGCGGCCCAAAAAGGCTTGCGATTTAACTTTATCGAAACAGGCCGCATACCCCAGCGTGTTTATGCAGATGAAAAACGTTTACGCCAGATTTTGATTAACCTAGTCGCGAATGCTATCAAATTCACTGATACAGGCTCAGTCACACTACGTCTAAGCTACGCTCGAGAGATTGCTTTATTTGAAGTCGAAGATACGGGCATCGGTATTGCAGCAGAAGATATTGAACGCGTATTTTTACCTTTTGAGCGCAGTAATACAGCAAGTATTCGCCAAGATATCGGTACGGGTCTAGGGCTATCGATTTCAAATTTACTCGCCCACATTATGGGTGGCGAACTTACCGTTACTAGTACCGTGGGCAAAGGCAGTACATTTCGCCTAAGACTGTATTTACGCGAAATGCGTGAGCCAGCGGCTACTACGACAGAAATCACGAATGCCACGGGCTATGTCGGAGCACGCAAACGTTTGTTAATAGTCGACGATCAAGCTTCGCAACGGGTGGTACTAAACGAAATGCTCGCTCCTTTAGGGTTTGATATTACCGAGGCTGACAGCGGCGCTGCGTGCATAGCAGAAATCGTACGCAACAAACCCGATTTATTATTAATGGATATTTCAATGCCAGAGATGGATGGCTGGGAAGTTTGCCGACGATTACGTGAGAGTGGCTATGATGACTTACCCATTGTCATCGTCTCAGCCAATGTATTTGATCCCACAGCACGTCAGGAAGTCAGTCTTTTGTGTAACGACTTCATTGCCAAACCCTTCATGATGCAAGATCTACTCTCTAAGCTAAAACTTCATTTGGGTATTGAATGGATTTCCGCCGCGCCCAGCGTGACCACCGCAGCTCAAGCCGTTCGCCTGATACCCTCCAAGATAACTCTTGAAAAACTTTTAGCCTTAGGTGACATCGGCTATGTCAAAGGCATACACACGGCGCTCGATGAGATTGAAACTGGCAATGCATTGTATGCGCCCTTCTGTGCTGAACTACGTTCGCTGGTTGAACGTTTCCGCTTACCTGAATATATGAATCGACTTAAGGAGCTGCGCTATGACGACGTTTGAGGGAGACGTCGCCCTGATTGTGGATGACGTCCCAGAAAATCTTTCACTATTGTCGGATGCTCTTTCCGAAGCCGGTTACACGGTATTGGTAGCTACTGATGGAATGTCAGCACTGGATCGCTTAAGTCGCATCGTGCCCGACATTATTTTGCTCGATGCAGTGATGCCGGGTATCGATGGTTTTGAAACCTGCCGTCGCATTAAGCAAATGGATAACGTGCGCCACGTTCCGGTCATGTTTATGACAGGGCTTACAGAAACTGAACATGTCTTGCAAGGCTTTGATGCCGGTGGCATGGACTACGTGACCAAACCAATTGAGCCGACTGAGGTGCTAGCGCGCGTTGCCACGCATATACGTAATGCTCGGATGATGGCGCAAGCACGCCACGCAATTGATGCGGTATCGCATGCAGCGATTTCCGTGAACGCCGACGGCACACCCTTATGGCAAACACGGCAAGCCGCCTTGTGGCTAAAAAAATATTTTTCGTCGGATTCTCTCCCCGCAGGACAACTCCCTACGGTTGTCGCTGAGTGGCTAAAAACAGAACTGGCAAAAGAAGGTGATCACTTACCGCTTCACGCAAAAAATGCAGGCCTGGAGTTGCACTTAACCCTAGCGCGACGCCAACGTGAGTTATTAATTCTGTTAGAGGAGAAATCCGAAGAAGGCACTGCATCTTTAGATCAGTATCAACTCACGCCACGTGAATTAGATGTGCTTTTATGGGTAGCAAAAGGAAAAACAAATCGCGATATTGCCGAGATATTAGGTATGAGTCCACGCACAGTCAATAAACATCTGGAACACATCTATGTAAAGCTGGGTGTGGAAACACGCTCTGCAGCTGCGGCACTGGTCGCCGGCAAAACCAATCTAAACTGATGAATAACTAAGTTGATTATTGAGTTAATAATTCATTCACTACAAAGAACAATTTTTGAGTGAGAAAATCAACTTAATCACTCCTCTATACGTCAAATGACGCATACGATTCAGGCGTCATAAGCCTGTTTGTAATTGACAGCAAATTTCTCCGGCACGTACCATCGAAGCTACTTTTAGCGCGTTCGCGACAAGTTTTTTCTTTGAAGGAGAATCACATGTATCACGGCGATATATCCAGCAGTAAGGACACCGTAGGTGTTGCAGTCGTTAACTACAAAATGCCTCGCTTACATACCAAAGCGGAAGTGCTAGCGAATGCGCGCAACATCGCTGAGATGGTCAAGGGCATGAAAATTGGCTTGCCCGGTATGGATTTGGTTATCTTCCCTGAGTACTCCACTCACGGCATCATGTACGACTCCAAAGAAATGTATGACACCGCTGCTGCTGTGCCCGGTGAAGAAACTGAAATTTTTGCTGAAGCATGCCGCTCTGCGAAAGTGTGGGGAGTTTTTTCTCTCACCGGTGAGCGTCATGAAGAGCATCCCAATAAAGCACCGTACAACACGCTGATACTGATGAATGACAAAGGCGAGATCGTACAAAAGTATCGCAAGATCATGCCGTGGGTGCCGATTGAAGGTTGGTACCCCGGTAATTGCACTTACGTTTCTGAAGGTCCTAAAGGTTTAAAAATCAGTCTCATCATTTGTGATGACGGCAACTACCCAGAAATCTGGCGTGATTGCGCCATGAAAGGTGCTGAACTGATCGTACGCTGCCAAGGCTATATGTACCCGGCTAAAGACCAGCAAGTCTTAATGGCTAAAGCGATGGCATGGGCGAATAACAGCTACGTCGCTGTTGCTAATGCATCCGGCTTTGATGGTGTGTATTCCTATTTTGGTCATTCAGCCATCATCGGCTTTGATGGTCGCACCATGGGCGAATGCGGTGAAGAAGACAATGGTATTCAGTATGCGCAATTGTCAACGAGCCTGATTCGTGATGCACGTAAAAATATGCAATCAGAAAATCATTTATTCAAGCTACTCCACCGTGGCTACACCGGCAAAATTAATTCCGGTGAAGATGAACGCGGTGTCGCTACCTGCCCGTATGACTTCTATTCGAAGTGGGTAAATGATCCTGAGGGTACTCGTGCCATGGTCGAACAAATTACGCGACCTATGGTCGGTACAGAAGAATGTCCGATACCCGGCATTCCTAATCCCGATACCGCTAAACACAAATAAATAATGCAGACTGCCACAGTCATTCCAGCCACACGTATCGATCGCGAACCGTACTATCTACCGGTTCACGATGAAATCGCGCAGTTCGAAGCCGCTTATGCGGCTCGACTGCCAGTGATGATCAAAGGGCCTACTGGCTGTGGCAAAACGCGATTTATTGAGCACATGGCATGGCGCTTAAGTCGCCAATTAGTTACGGTCGCCTGTAATGAAGATACCAGCGCCAGCGATTTAATTGGCCGCTTCTTGCTGAATGCCGAAGGCACGTATTGGCAAGATGGTCCACTCACCCGCGCTGCTCGCACAGGAGCTATTTGCTATTTGGATGAAATCGTTGAAGCGCGACAGGATACCGTGGTCGCGATTCATCCACTGACTGATTCACGCCGATCACTGCCTATCGATCGCCGCAATGAAGTTGTGAATGCTCATGCTGATTTCCAATTAGTGATTTCGTATAACCCTGGATATCAGCGACTGTTAAAGGATCTAAAGCCATCGACCAAACAACGTTTTGTTGCAATTGATTTTCACTACCCCCTCCCCGAAATTGAAGCTGAAATCATCGTGCATGAAAGTGGTGTTGATAGCGCGATGAGTAAAACATTAGTGGAGATCGGGACACGAATGCGCCACTTAAAAGGTCACGGACTCGAAGAAGGCGCGTCGACTCGTATGCTGGTTTACGCAGGTGCGCTGATCGCCGGCGGTATCGCACCGGAAGCGGCCTGTCGCATGGCGTTAGTTCAACCCATCAGCGATGATGCCGACATGCTGGAAGCACTTTCTGGAATCGTACAGAGCTGCTTGCGATGAACCCCAGCAGTAGTACTGACTTGTCACGACAAGGATTCGATAGCGCTGCGGGACATTTGCGCCCCTATTTACAGGGATTGTGGAATCAAGAATTTTCACTCTGGCCGGTCGTCGGTGATAGCCCGCTGCAACGACCGTTTATTTCTGAATTAGGCATTCATCTGCCGCGCCACTACGCTTCGCATCAGGGAGGCGCCCTACGCGATTTGTATCGCGCTGCTGCTGCCCACGCCGCGGCGCATTGTATTTTCTCAACACAGCAGTTTGAACGTAAAAAACTCAAGCCTGTGCAAATGGCGATTATTTCTTTGCTTGAGGATGCACGCGTTGAACAACTCGCTATTCAAGAAATGCCGGGGCTGCGCCGACTATGGCGACAATTTTTTAGCATTCATTCCGCTCAAGAATCAAATCTCACAGCTAACGCATTATTGCTACGACTATCGCTAGCATTACTCGATACATCGGTTGAAGATACCAATCCCTGGATTGTTAAAGCGCGGCAGTTGGTTCGTGAATCTCAACAATCACACAGCTATCCGCAGGCTTTACGTGATATCGGTTCACTCTTAGGTAATGATCTAGGACAGATGCGCTTACGCTTTGATGCTAAGTCGTATGTAATCGAACCCGTTTATCGCGATGACAATCTGTTTCTTTGGGATAGTGATGCACCACCCGAAGAAACACGGTCCGAACTTAGTGCGCAAGCTCAACCCAACGAGCAAGATGAGACGGTTCCGCGCATGGATGACAACGCCACTCAGGAATTGCGTGTGCGCACACTACCCATCGCTAAGACAGCTGAAGAAGCGCCGCCTAGTGCCTACACCACGGTAGCGCGCTATGACGAATGGGATGATCGAATCGGTCTCTACCGTCGTCAATGGTGCACTCTGATTGAAGAAACTCCACAGCAAGCCGACTCATCCCACTTGACGGCCATGCTAGCTGCTCAATTAAAACAATCCACTCGTCTTGCGCAATTACTTCAGGCACGTAAGCAAGGGCAGCGTCAACGACCCATTCGTCATACCGAAGGCGATGATCTTGAACTTGATGCGATGGTCAAAGCGCAGATAGCTTTGCGTTCAGGTCACGATCCAGATGCAGCGATGTTCCAGCGTGCACACAAACAAAAACCTGATCTGTCCGTGTTAGTGCTGATGGATTTATCAGTATCGACTTCACGCCCTACCGCTGATGGCACCACTATGCTGGATTTAATGCGACGAGCTAGCCTATTGCTAGGTAGTGCGATTGAGCATAGTCGTGATCAATGGGCGATTCATGGTTTTCGGTCTAATGGTCGACATCAAGTGCATTACTTGCGCTTAAAAGAATTTAATCAATCACTCGACGATCAGGTGTTGCAGGGCATGGCAGCACTGGAAGGTGAATGGTCAACTCGCATGGGAGCGGCCATACGGCATGCCAGTCATTTGATGCGGCAAGCAAAAACGCAGCAACGGCTGATTCTTTTGTTAACCGATGGCGAACCGCATGACATTGACATGCCCTGGCCGACTATGCTGACCAAAGATGCGGCGCGTGCAGTTGCGCAATCGACAGCCGAAGGAACGCCCGTATTTTGCGTCTCTGTCGATAGCGCCGGCGATGAGTATCTGAAGGCGATCTTTGGTTCGCATCGCTATCGCGTGATCGATAACCTGGAACAATTACCGATTAAATTGCCTGAACTATATCTGCAGCTGAGTGCATAAGGTAAAGAAAAGCATGGGCGATGATTTTTTGCTATCGCACCAAAAGTAAGCACGGTTAAAACATGACGCTTAGATTGTTTTGATGGCATGCAAACTGCTATGCTTTGCTTGATGAGAATTTCGACTGCTGAATCTGATAACACAAGCGTGACGCAAGCAGCGCACGAACGCGCGCATTTGCTGGCCACGCTGGAATTAGGCTTTCGACGTGATGGTGATTGCACACGATTGATTCACCGCTTACACAGTGGGCCACTGCGCGTACAAAAGCCGCTGTATCCCGAGGGTGAAGCAACATGTCATGTCGTGATTGTGCATCCGCCAGGTGGTGTGGTGGGCGGTGATGAATTGCGTGTGCAAGCTGAATTAGAAAAAGGATCGCGCGCTTTGTTATCTACACCGGGTGCTGCGAAATGGTATCGCGCGAATGGTCATGTATCGAAGCAGCAGTTAAAACTACAGCTTGCGCCCAATGCGGTGTTGGAATGGCTGCCACAAGAAACCATTTTTTTTAATGGTGCGGATGTCGTTTTAGATAGTGAGATAGCACTAGAGGGCGATGCACAGTATCTCGGTTGTGAAATATTGTGTTTTGGTCGTACCGCCCACGGTGAACGTTTTACTCAGGGTCGTTTACGTCAACGACTCATGATTAAGCGTGATGACAAACCAATTTGGTTTGAACAAGGCGATCTCAGGGCAGATAGTCGAATGATGACTTCCCCTCTGGGATTAGCGGGCTATACCGTGTGTGCCACGTTAATCGTGGCCGGTGCGAATGCTCCCGCGGCGGGTTGTTTAGACGAAGTACGGGCGCGCTGCGAACCAATGGCTGTTGAAGGTCAGTTCGGAGCGAGCCAATTAAAATCTGTCGTAGTAGTGCGCTATCTTTGTAATAGCAGTGAAGTAGCGCGCGAACTGATGCTCACCGCGTGGTCTGTATTGCGACCTGCTCTGCTCGGGCAAGTGGCAAATGTACCGCGTATATGGAATACCTGAACTATCCATCACAACGAGGGAGACGATGGAACTCACACCTAGAGAAAAAGATAAATTGCTGATTTTTACAGCGGCACTCGTCGCCGAACGTCGGCGTGCGCGTGGATTAAAGCTGAACTATCCCGAATCAATTGCACTGATCACTGCGGCCATTATGGAAGGTGCACGCGATGGTCGAAGCGTGGCTGAACTCATGAGCGAAGGTACAAAAATCCTGACGCGCAATGATGTGATGGAAGGCGTCGCTGAAATGATCCCGGATATTCAAGTGGAAGCGACCTTCCCCGACGGTACCAAACTGGTGACCGTTCATAACCCCATACCTTAATCGCTTATCAGGAGCACAGGATGATCCCAGGCGAAATGCTCATCGAAGATGGCGACATTGAATTGAACGTCGGTCGTGCAACGGCCAGCGTCAAAGTCGCTAATACGGGTGATCGACCAATTCAGGTCGGATCACATTTTCATTTTTACGAAACCAATCCGGCACTCGAATTTGATCGTGCTGTTTCGTACGGTATGCGTCTCAACATAACTGCAGGAACAGCGGTGCGCTTTGAACCCGGTCAACATCGTACGGTTGAATTAGTCGCATTAGCCGGTTCACGCAAAGTCTATGGCTTCAATGGCAAAGTCATGGGAGCACTGAAAGAGAAAAAAGCATGAGCAAAATTACTCGCAAAGCCTATGCAGAAATGTTTGGACCGACCACAGGCGACCGCATTCGTTTAGCCGATACCGAACTCTTTATTGAAGTTGAAAGAGACCACACAACGTATGGTGAAGAAGTTAAATTCGGTGGTGGCAAAGTCATCCGCGACGGCATGGGTCAATCGCAACGAGCATACAAAGATGTGATGGACACCGTCATCACTAATGCGGTGATTATGGATCATTGGGGTATTGTAAAAGCCGATATTGGCATCAAAGCAGGACGCATTGCAGCGATCGGTAAAGCAGGTAATCCTGATATTCAACCCGATGTGACTATGGCCATCGGTGGTGCGACTGAAATCATTGCCGGCGAAGGCATGATCGTGACGGCGGGTGGCATTGATACCCATATTCATTTCATTTGCCCGCAACAAATAGAAGAAGCATTGATGTCTGGCGTGACCACCATGATAGGTGGCGGTACCGGACCTGCTGTCGGCACGGCTGCAACCACCTGCACACCTGGTCCTTGGCATATTCAATCCATGCTCGCTGCAGCCGATGCCTTCCCTATGAATTTAGGATTTTTAGGTAAAGGTAATGTGAGTTTGCCTAAGCCCCTGGAAGAACAAGTGCAGGCCGGTGCGATTGGTTTGAAACTCCATGAAGACTGGGGTACAACACCCGCTGCGATTGATAA
>JBEDHZ010000085.1:11704-17415 GCA_041173845.1 Pseudomonadota bacterium | reverse complement strand
ATGAGAAGCTGAGCATGTGAATTAACGTAAACCATATAGGATTCTGCCCCATCGTGCACGCTGCCCGCAGCACTCCACGTCGTGGAATCAGCGCCGAGATAAACCGAATCGCCTGAATCACCATTGATCGTGACTCGAGTTTTACCAAACAAGATATCTGGCTGCCCCACAGCTAAAACATCATTCAGAGATAACTTCAAGCGATCTGATTCTGAATTTCGGAGATCAATGCTACCTGTTGTACCCATTGATTTTTTAGCGGCTGAAAGATCAAACCAATGAGGCGAACTCGCATCGGTCTGGAACCAGACGTCACCCATGGCATGGTCGATTTCATCTTGTGTCCTGTAGCCACCCATCAGACCAATCAAATTACCATTATTAATCTCAGCAACAGCTTTGGCATCGAGCGAAATTGATTTGATACCTAGTGCAGTAAGACTGTTAAGCTCATTTTTGTCTGTAACACCGTTACCATTTTTATCAGTCCAGACCAGTAACTGATCAAAACCGGAGTCATGCATATCAATCAAACCATCGAGATTACTGTCTAAGGTGCTGAGAGCCGCATAACCGTCACTTGCTTTTTTCCCATCAGCCAAGACGGTACCTGAACCAAACAGCTCGCCGCCATTATTGATGACACCATCACTATTTAAATCACGAACTAATAGACCATCTGAACGCGAGACCCAACCCGTGCGATCGACGATGCCATCGTTATTAATGTCGAAATCAACGCCACCCTGCATGGAAACCGTTTGTACCCCATTTCCATCCAAATCCAATACTAACGGTGTCGAAAAACCCCATCGCGTAAGCTGAGAGCCACTTGCTGTCAAGGCATTGATTTGCGTGCTTAGCAATCTGTCGAGGACGGCGGTACTTAAGGCCGAACCATTTGATAGTGTCCCCAACGCTGCGACATCTGCTGACGTTAAGGCACTTACTTGTGCCGATGTAATGTACGTGATTGCCGATGTCTGAATTCCCGCCAGTTGTTGCGTCGTGAAGGTATCAAACTGTGCCGTTGTCATGGCTTGAATCTGATCGGTAGTCCATGCCTTCATCTGTGCCGTAGTGAGTCCGAGCACGTCGGCGGTTTCAATCGCTGCAATCTGAATGGAATTCAGAGTGTAGATTGATGCTGTGGTGAATGCACCTAACTGAGCACTATCAAGTGCCTTTAGTAATGATGTACCCCATACATCAATTGCCGTAGTCGATAGTGCTGCAATTTGAAGCGTAGTTAAGGCATCGGCTTGGGCTGAATTTAAACCATACCCCAATGCAGTCGTAGACAATGAATTTAGCTGCGCAGTGGTAAGCGTTACGATATCAGCACTATCGATAGCACTAATTTGCAAAGAATCAAATACCGACAGTTGACTCGTCGTCAATGCGCTGATTTGACTACTAGACAAAGCCGTAATGTAAGCCGTATTTATGACATCGATGTAGGCTGTAGTGAGGGCTGCAACTTGGCTCGTCAACAACGAAGCAATCTGAGTCTGACTAGCACCATAATACAGAGGCGACAATGTGAACGCAGCCACCTGAGTCGTACTCAGACAAACTAAATCTGCTGTTTCGATACCCGCGATTTGCAGTGACTCAAGCGCAGATAATTGATTCGTCTTTAAAGCAGAAAACTGATCGGTCGTCAGCAATCCAATCTGAGTTGAGGTTAAGCCTGATTGAACTTGAGCCGTTGTTAGCGCAGCGATATCTGCTGCGCTGAATCCTACAATATCACTACCTATGGCCGTTATTTGTGAGGTCGTGAGGCTCGCTGCTTGATTAGTGGATAACGCCGCAATCTGCAAGCTATTCAAGACTGCTATGTTCTGGGTTGTTAGGCCTAGCTGTAATGTCTGCGTTTGAAGTGCAGAAATCTGATTCGTTGTTATACCTGAAATCACGGAACTCGTTATATTCGCAATTTGAGCTGTCGTCATCGCGCTAATTTGCTGCGTAGTGAACGAAGCCAGATCACTGCTCACTATTCCATAGCCAATAGCAGTCAAGCTAAGAGCAGCCACATCCCTAGTTTCAAGCGAAGCCAGCTGATCAGTAGTCAAGGCTAAGACTTGATCGTAGGTCAGCGAGGAAACTTGGTAAGTCGTTAGTGCAACAATACCTGCTGTACTCAAACCCACCACATCCGTACCCAGGCTGACTACCTGTTCCGTAGATAAGCCAGCTACGGCAGCAGTCGTCAGCGCAGCAATTTGCAAAGAATTCATACTCTGCACTTGCTGAGTTGAGAACCCAGCAATTTGCTTGGTAGATAAACTGGCGAACTGATCCGTAGTGAGCCCTGCAATATCAGAACTTTCTATGGCATAGATCTGCTGCGTTCCTAAGCCAGTTATTTGAAGCGTACTAAAACTGCCAATCTGCGAACTGGAGAGCGCAGTAATACCGCTCGTAGCTACAGCAGCGACTTGCCTAGTCGATAGTGTGACAATCTGATCAGTGGTTAACAATGCAAGAGCAGCAGTCGTGAAGGCTGCCATTTGAGCTGTCGATATTACGGTAATATCACCTGTCGTTAAACCTCTTAGAGAATTACCCAGGGCTACAATTTGTTGAGTCGTTAACGCTGAAATTTGCGATGTATAAAGCTCAGCGAGTGATGCACTACTCAATAAACTAATATTAATCGAGCTAATCGCAACCACATCGCGAGTTTCGAACCCGACCAACTGTTGAGTACCCAGTGCAGAAAACTGCCCTGTCGTTAAATTAGTAACCTGTTCAGTCGTCAGCGCAATAATTTGTGCTGTCGTCAAGCCAGCAATATCACTAGAAAGCGCATAGATCTGCTGGGTCGTCATAGCAGCTATGGTCGCTGTATTAATAACACCTATCTGCACACTATCCAGTGCCAGCAAACTTGAGGTTAAATAACCAGTCACATCACGGGTTTCAATCGCCATGATCTGATTGGTAGTCAATGATGCCCAGTTTGCTGTACTAATATTTTGTAACTGCGCCGTCGTCAACGCCACCATCTGCTGAGTCGTAAGCGCTTGAATTTGGTTCGTTTTCAAACCAGACATCGCAGACGTATTCAACGACATAAGATCAACGGTAGTGAGCGCACTAATTTGTTCAGTACCAAACGAGCTTGCCTGTGCACTACTTAAGATAGAAACCTGCCCAGTCGTTAAAGCAGCAATTTGATTAGTATAAAACGCGCCTATCTGTGCTGAAGTAATAGCAGATACTTGCTGCGTCGTCATCGCTAGTAACTGATAAGTCATTAGCGCAGAAATATCTGCCGTCGTAATATCGTCAATGGTTTCAGTCGCTAAGGCAATCAACTGTTTCGTGGCCAGCGATGCAATCTGAGCTGTGGTGATTGCACTCACTTGAGCTGAATCAAAAAGTGCGATTTGAGTCGTCGCTAGCGCAGATATTTGTACTGTGCCCAGTGAGGCAATTTGAGCGCTACTGATACCGACATCTATTGCTGCCGTAGTCAATGACGTGAGTTGCTGAGTTGATAAATAACTTATCTGATCAGTCTTCAGATAGCTAATTTGCGACGTACTTAAATTAGCTATCTGGAATGTGGATAGTGCAGGCAACTCAAGAGTAGTGAGACTTTGGATTTGCGACGAACTCAAACTCTGAATCTGCGCTGTAGCAAATGCTGATAATTGAGTCGTAAAGAGATTCGCAATTTGATCGGTCGTTATCCCAGCTAGCGCTGCCGTAGACAATACGCGTAACTGTGATGTTCCAAGCGCTCTTATGACATTCGTTTCTAGTGCCGCCACTTGAACTGAATCGATGACTGAAAATTGCGCTGTTGTAAGCGCAGCCATCTGCGCTGTTTTTAATGCAGCAATTTGTGTACTTGATATAACTAAATCAATCGAGCTGGTGGATAACGTCATCACCTGTGCTGTCGTCAGTAAGCCTATCTGATCAGTTTGAAGATAACTAAGTTGGTTCGAGCTCAGCGCCAGAATCTGTCGAGTCGTCAATACTGAAATATCTGCCGTGGGTAGATTTTGCAGAGTTGATGACGTCAAGCTTTGAATCTGATTGGTCGTTAATCCCGCTACTTGATGTGAACGTAAGCTAGCGAATTGAGCCGTACCCATGCCAGCAATACTATCGGTACTCAAAGCAATTAACGACGTGGTGGAAAGCGAAACAAGCGCAACCGTGCTTATTGCTGCAGTTTGAGAAGACGTCAGATTAGCTAACTGACTAGTCGTCAGATTGCTTATCTGAGCTGAAGTAATTGCCCCCAACTGATCTGTCGTCAGATTGGTGAGTTGAGTAGTCGTCAGAGACCTGATAGATGTTGTATTGATACTCGCCAAATCCTGAGTCTCAATAACTGAAATCTGCGACGACATCAAATTGACTATCTGCAGCGTCGTCAAGCTTGCAAATTGTTTGGCTGACATCCCTACTACTTGATCACTACTCAGGGCTATCAAACTAGCCGTTAACAACGTTGGAATTTGCGATGACGTCAATCCAGCAATAGACGCTGTCGGCAATACGCTAAATTGTGTGGTCGATAGATTGATTAACTGTGCAGTAGTCAATGCTGCTACCTGTGAAGTACTGAGCGCTGCAACATCCTCGGACGTCAATACCGAAATAGCCGCCGTCTTAAGTGACCCAATTTGGCTAGTCTTAAATGCAACTACCTGATCTGTCTTTAGTCCAAGCACCTGAGTGGTAGTTAAAGCGGCAACCTGTAAGGTAGACAACGAAGTAATCGCTGCAGTCGCAAAAGTTCCTATTTGCTCGCTGGTCAATTCGTTATCCCACCCACCTGCGTTGAAGTAAAAGTAACTATTTGACTAGTCGTCAGCGTATTAAAATCAGCGGTTCTGATTGCTGCAATCTGCGCACTCTTTAGAGCAAGCATTTGGTTAGTCTGCAAAGAAGCGATTTGCGTACTTACCAAGGAAATAATTTGATCGGTCTTTAATGCCCCGACCGCTTTGGTTGCAATTGCTTCAATAGCTGCGGTATTCAACGCTGCCAACTGAGCTGTTGTGAGCGAAGCAAATTGAACATCTTTTAACGCCGCCATCTGATCAGTCGTCATCGTCAAATCGCGCGCTTCAATCGATGCAATTTGCGCAGTCGTCATGGCGACCAAAGCAGCCGTAGTGAAATTAGCTAGCTGTATGGTGTTGAGCGCAACAATCTGTGCAGTACTTAGACTGGTAGCTTGTTGGTTTGAAAAAGCAGCTACCTGATCGGAAGTCAGTACAAAGAAATCATTCGTTTCGATCGCTCGGATTTGCAGAGTGCTTAATGCAGCAATCTGTGCGGTCAGTAACGACGAGAACTGATTACTGGTTATTGCAACAATATGATTTGAATTAAGCGCTCCCATATCGCGAGTCTCAATCGCTGCGATCTGGTTCTCAGAAAATTTTTGTATCTGACTCGTACTGAAAGCCGCTATTTGTGTTTTCGATAGCCCAGTAATTTGATCCGAGGTTAAACCTAGCGATACGACAGCTGTGGGTAGTGCTCCGATCTGAGCGACTGTCATTGCAGTCATTTGACCCGTAGTCAACACACTAACCGCCTCTGTACTAAAAGCCACTACTTGGGCGGAAGTAAATGCACCCAACTGTGAGCTCTTCAGTGCGGACCAGCTGTCTGTAGTCAGCACCGCAATGTCAGCAGATTCCATCGCCTTAATTTGCAGCGTGCTGAGT
>JBEDHZ010000085.1:0-11674 GCA_041173845.1 Pseudomonadota bacterium | reverse complement strand
GTAGTTAATGCACTTATCTGAGCTGTTTTTAAGCTAGAGATATCCCCTGTTTCAATGGCAGAAATTTGAGCTGTATTCAGACTTATCATTTGCGCAGTCGTCATTGCCGCAATTTGAGTCTTAGTCAGCGCAACAATTTGATCAGTACTCAAACCGGCCGTAATATCGGCTGACTCTATAGCTGCAATCTGCGCAGTTGAGAATGCAGCAACATCGGCTGTACTTAGTCCAATCAGTTGATCTGAAGTGAGCGCAATTATCTGAGCGCTGGTTAACTTTGTTATTTGTGACGTTGTAAATGCGGCGATTTGGTCGGTCGTCAAGACGACGAGGTCTGTGGTTTCAATTACAGCAATTTGATTAGTTCTCAGTGAACTAATCTGACCCGTCGTCATCACTTGGTATTGGTCAGTCGACAAGGCAACGATCTGCGCTGTTTTTAACGTCGCAATACTCGTGGAACTTAATGCCTGTATCTGACTCGTATTTAGACCAATGGTTTGTGCAGATGACAGCGCTGACACTTGTGAAGTTTTTAAAGCCGCAATGGATGCTGTCCCAATACCGTTTGCTATGTCGACCGCTTCAATTCCTGCTATTTGCGCCGTACTAAGCGCGACCAGAACGTTGATACTAAGGGCAGCAATTTGATCCGAGCTTAATGCGGTTAACTGGCCTGAAGTAAAACCCGCTGCAGACGCTGACGTCAAACTACCCAATTGAGCTGAGCTGAGCGTGATGATATTTGACGTGCTAATTTTTCCTAAATTACTGGTCGTGATGCTCGCCATCTGAGTCGACGTGAGCGAATCTAATTGCAGCGACGTCAACCCTGCGATTTGTGCCGTGGTGATCGCCTTGAACTGATTGGTGTACAAGCCTGACAACGACACCGTAGTCAGACTGTCGATGCTCGAAGTCTGTATTGAAGCTACTTGCGCCACTGTTAAGTAGCGTATTTGGTCAGATGACAATGCCCCAATCTGATCGTCAGTCGCTCCCTTTAAGGTAAGACCAGGAATGCCAGCCGAGCTAAACGCCCCCATCTGAATCGAACTCAAGTAACCAACTTGCGCTGTACTTAATTTGGCAACTTGCGTCTGGGTCAAGGCCGCGACGTCAGCCGTCGTCCACCCAACGATAGTATCGGTGGTTAGTGTGGTTACGGATGACGAAGTTGTTGCCATAAATTTAATTCGATCTTAAAAACACTTCTTCAAGGTGATAGCACAATATTAATCACCCGATATACAGTTTTGCACTTCTTGCATCGAATAGATGCACGATACTCGCCAAATTAGATAATCGATTTGGCGACACCTTCCTTTAACTAAATCGTTAATTAATTACCTGCTGATGAATTAGAAGAAGAATTGCAAAAAAAGCATTTTATAGGTGATCAATAATGCTTTTATTACAATGAAAATCAGTCGCTGAAATGATCAAACACGAGACTGCGGAACCATTGATTGCCGGGTTCTTTATGGAATCGCGAATGCCAAAACATATTGATACCAATCTCAGGCAACTTTAATGGCAACGCGGTGTAATTAAGGTCAAATGGAGTCACGCAATATCGTGCAAATCTCTCCGGCACGGTAGCGATCATGTCGGTGGTAGACAGAATATGACCCACCGCTACAAAATGCGGAACGGTCAATACAATCTTACGGTTGACCCCTAGTTTACCTATCGCCGCATCAACCGTGGCATGACCAGTTCCAGCAGCTGAGACCAGCACATGGTCAGCCTGCTCGAATTCATCACGGCTCAACGATGATTCTTTATCCAAAGGATGTCCACGCCTAAACATACATACGTGCTGCTGCACAAAAAGGCGGCGTTGAAAAAAACCTGATTTCAAATGGGGCAGCCAGCCAATAGCCATATCGACCCTACCCGCTTCCATGTCCTCAGCTAAATTGGCACCCGTTGTTCTAATGGTCGACACTGAGATACTCGGCGCTACGTGCGCCAGCATCTTCATCAATGAAGGTAAAAAATAGATCTCACCGATGTCGCTCATACCGACTATAAATTTACGCTGACTGGTGGTCGGATCAAATCGCGTTGTTTGATTGAGCGTTTCTTGAATCGCCGCTAATGCATAGCCTATTGGCTCCGCCAACTGCATCGCATAGGCCGTCGGCTCCATTCCCTTGGACGTGCGCAAAAACAAGTCATCTCCCAATTGCTGACGCAAGCGATTCAGCGCATTACTAACCGTCGGCTGGGTTAGCCCAAGATTCACTGCCACGGCTGATACACGCCGCTCTTGAAGTAGCTGTTGAAAAATTACTAACAGATTGAGATCAATATCCTTGAGATTCATAGAGCGTTATTCAAATTATGAATGTAGTGAATTCATAAAATTCTATATCGTAATTTTGCTTGGTTTCCTATACTGCTTCAAAACTTTTAAAAGAAATGTGGAGACTATGGAGCTTGTCGTACAGCCGCTAGATCGAACACTGCAGGTACCACCTGGCGCCAACTTACTCGAGATCTTACGCGCCAATGATGTGCCTATCTCTTACAGCTGCATGGCTGGGCGATGTGGTACCTGTCGCTGCAAAGTGATTAGTGGTCACGTGTTTGAGACGGGGCGCGAAGAAAAAATCACCAACCCATCCGAAGGTGATTACGTGCTGGCCTGCACCAGCGTTTTGACTGAAAACTGTGCGATCGAAATCCCTGAGCCCGATGAAATCGTGACTCACCCCGCCAGAATCATCAAAGCGACGGTCGCTGCGATCGAAGATGCCACGCACGACATCAAAATTATTCGGCTTCAACCAAGTAAGCCCTTGTCTTTCTCTCCTGGCCAATACGCCACGGTGCAATTCACGCCAGAGCATATTCGCCCCTACTCTATGGCGAGTCTGTGCACTGATCAGCAACTCGAATTTCACGTTCGGTATGTACCGGATGGTCGTGTGAGTGGTTATGTATTTAATCAACTCAAAGTAGGTGATGCCGTCCGTGTTAGTGGTCCTTTAGGTACGGCGTATCTTCGTACACGTCATGAAGGCCCGATGTTGTGTGTAGCAGGTGGTACAGGGCTAGCGCCTATTTTGTCTATCCTGCGCGGTGCGATTGCTGATGGCATGCACAATCCAATTCATATTTATTTCGGTGTTCGCTCTCCTCAGGATATTTATGGCCTGGATCAGCTCAACGCTCTGCAAGCCGCTCATCCTTCGCTAAAACTAGAGATCGTTGTAACTACGGATGATGAAAGTGGCAGTAAATATCGCACTGGTCTCATTACCGACGCCATCGCACAAGACATACCCAATTTAGAGGGGTGGCGTGCCTATGTGTGTGGCGCACCACCGATGGTTGAAGCAACCGCTGCGTTAATTAAGCAACGCGGCATAGAAGATCAGCACGTCTATGCCGACGCGTTCTACGCTAGTGGTACTTGATTAGGAAAGACTATGACGACGACATCAACAACTGATGCAAACGCTAGCCAAAAAAATCAACGGCAGCAGTACTATGACCGAATAGCACAAGACAACATGACTCCGCTGTGGGAAGTACTCGGTGCATTGGTACCTAGAGAACCGAATAGTCCGGCACTACCTGCACTTTGGCGCTATGCCGATCTACGCGAAAAAGTCATTGAAGCGGGTCGATTAATCACCGCAGAACAAGCTGAGCGTCGCGTTCTTATATTAGAAAATCCCGGTCTTGCTGGTCAGTCAGCGATTACGCAATCACTTTACGCTGGTCTTCAATTGATACTGCCCGGTGAGGTCGCACCTGCTCATCGCCACACGCAATCAGCCTTACGATTTGTGATGGATGGTGAAGGTGCGTATACCGCCGTTGATGGCGAGCGCACCACCATGCATCGTGGCGACTTCATTATCACTCCCTCATGGACGTTTCATGATCATGGCAATCTGGGTAATGAACCTGTCGTTTGGCTCGATGGACTCGACATTCCCGTAGTGCGTTTTTTAGATGCCGGTTTTGCTGAGCATGCGCAAAGCGCTTCACAAGATGCTGTCCGTCCTGAAGGCGATGCCTTGGCGCGATACGGCAACAACATGTTGCCCGTCGATTTTTACCAGGCACCCGCTGAACCGACGCGTGTCTTTGTCTATCCGTACGCGCGCACCACAGAATCGCTTAACCAGATCGCTTCTGGAAAACCCGATCCTCACTTCGGCCACAAGCTACGCTATGTTAATCCCGCTACCGGTGCATCGCCTATGCCAACGATAGGTGCATTTGCTCAACGCTTACCTGCAGGTTTTGAAACACAGTCCTATCAGAGTACTGACGGTACGGTGTATGTCTGTCTCGACGGTGAAGCCACCGTATCCGTAGGCGATAAAGAATGGCAATTACAACGTGATGATATTTTCGTTGTTCCATCGTGGCAGCCACTCAAATTTTTAGCACAGCGAGACACAACATTGTTTAGTTTTTCTGATCGTCCTATCCAACAATCCTTGGGTCTGTGGCGTGAAGCTCGTCTTTAATTATTTAACCATTCATCATTCAATCCACAGGAATTACTATGAAATACGCTATTCCCCTTCCTCCCACCTACGCATTGGCAATTGCTAACAATGATGAATTTTTTCCTGTTAATCGCGTCTTTTGCGTTGGGCGAAACTACGCAGCGCATGCGCGTGAAATGGGAAAAGATCCTGACCGCGAACCACCTTTCTTTTTCATGAAACCCGCCTGTGCTGTCGTTCAGGCCGGTGAAAAAGAAATCACTATCCCCTATCCACCGATGACGAGTAATTTTCATCATGAGATAGAACTAGTCGTCACCATTGATAAAGGTGGTAAAGACATCTCAGTAGAAAAGGCACTGGAGTATGTGCATGGCTATGCTGTGGGTCTGGATATGACGCGTCGCGATCTTCAGCTGGATGCACGTGATAAAGGTCGGCCATGGGAATTCGGCAAATCATTTGCGGGTTCGGCTCCGATAGGACCAATTCACTTAGCTAAACAAATAGGTCATCTTTCAGCAGCAACCATTTCGTTAACCGTGAATGATCAACCACGACAATCATCTGACATCGCCAAATTAATTTGGTCGGTCGCTGAATCGATCTCGTACCTATCGCGCTACGAAACCTTAGAACCCGGCGACATCATCATGACTGGCACCCCCGAAGGCGTGGGAGCCGTGGTGCCCGGTGATGTTATGCACGGCCATATCGATAAACTGGGCGACATCATTGTTCGCGTAGCTAAGTAATTTAAGACAGGGAGCATAGGATGGGCAATTCACCCGAGGTGTTCAAACAACCGCATGTCTGGGAAGCTGAAGGTTCTAGCCGCATTCCCTTTTGGGCATATACCGATGATGCTATTTATAAAAAAGAACTCGATCGTCTTTTTTACAAAGCACACTGGAACTATATAGGTCTAGAAGCCGAGGTGCCGAACCCAGGTGACTTCAAGCGCACGGTCATTGGTGAGCGTTCGGTGGTCATGACACGCGATATGGATGGCTCACTCCATGTCGTAGAAAATGTCTGCGCACATCGTGGCATGCAATTTTGCCGCGAGCGCCATGGCAATAAAAAAGAATTAGTCTGTCCTTATCACCAGTGGAATTACTCACTCAAAGGTGATTTGCAAGGTGTACCGTTTCGTCGTGGCGTAAAACAAGATGGCAAAGTCAACGGCGGCATGCCTAAGGAATTCAAAACTGAAGACCATGGCCTAAATAAACTCAAGGTAGCAACACGAGGTGGTGTGGTGTTCGCTTCATTTGATCATGAAGTTGAGCCATTTGAAGACTATCTCGGCCCAACGATCTTAGCTTATTTTGATCGTCTTTTTAATGGCCGAAAGTTAACGATACTGGGCTATAACCGTCAGCGTATTCCTGGTAACTGGAAACTGATGCAAGAGAATATCAAAGACCCCTACCACCCCGGTTTGCTACACACTTGGTTCGTGACGTATGGTCTCTGGCGAGCAGATAATAAATCAGAGCTAAAAATGGACGACCAATTTCGTCATGCAGCGATGATTTCTACGCGTGGCACGGGTGGTGCAAAAGAAGATGTTACTCAAGGTGTCACCAGCTTTAAAGAGAATATGGAAATTCAGGATAAACGCCTGATTGATATCGTTCCTGAAGCCTGGTGGAACGGCCCAACCGCTGTAATGATGACTATTTTTCCTAGCGTGATTTTTCAGCAGCAAGTCAATAGCGTATCAACACGACATATCCAACCGAATGGTCATGGCTCTTTTGATTTTGTGTGGACGCACTTTGGCTTTGAAGATGACACCGAAGAAATGACACAACGTCGCCTCATTCAAGCTAATTTGTTTGGACCCGCAGGATTTGTGTCAGCCGACGATGGTGAAGTGATTGAACTCTCACAATTTGGATTCGAACAAAAACCTTCACACCGCGCAGTCGCTGAACTCGGCGGCTATGAATGCGAAAACACCGATCATATGGTCACAGAAACGCTCATTCGCGGCATGTATAACTACTGGCGCAAAGTGATGGAGGTATAACGATCATGACGACTCAAGCTAACAGTCAAACTTTGTTTGATCTTATCCACTTATACAGCGACTACGCCTCTGCCGTGGATAGTGCTCAGTGGGACAAATGGATAGAGTTTTTTACGGATGAGTGCGAATATAAAATTCAACCGCGAGAAAACTATGAGCGTGGATTCCCTTTAGCGACACTGGCATTATTAAGTAAAAATATGCTTAAGGATCGCGTGTATGGCATACATGAAACGCTTTATCATGACCCTTACTATCAACGTCATGTGGTTGGCCTGCCGATTATCCGAGAAGAAAAAAATAACATCATCGTCGCGGAAGCGAATTACGCTGTGTTTCGCACGAAGTTATCGGGCGAATCTACCGTGTTCAATGTCGGCCGCTACCTCGATCGCCTAACGCGCGACGCTACTGGTTTGAAATTTATCTCCCGTTTGTGTATTTACGACAGCGAAATGATTCCAAACTCAATCATCTACCCAATCTGAAAGAATAAACGATGACTACTCAATGGATAGACTTAGCAGCAATCGATGACATACCCGAAGATGACGTGATTGGCGTGGACTCAGCTGGTAAAAGTATCGCTCTGTATCATGTGGAAGGCACCATCTACGCAACGGATAACATCTGCACTCATGGCAATGCACGCTTGTGCGATGGCTTTGTTGAAGGCCACGAAATCGAATGCCCACTGCATCAAGGTAAATTTGACATCCGCAATGGCAAGGCTTTATGTACCCCTCTGACGGATGATCTGAAAACCTATCCAGTCAAAATTGAAGGTAGCCGGGTCTTTATTGAAATTTAAACGAATGCATAAGACTGACTGAGTATTGACTATGACATCAACCCCTAACAAACTTGTCTTACACAACTACTTCCGTAGTTCTGCAGCGTATCGCGTTCGCATAGCGATGAATCTTAAGGGCTTAGATTACGAGTATCTTTCTGTTCACCTTACGCGTGAAGGTGGCATGCAATTCACAGATAGCTACACTGCATTAAATCCTCAGCAATTAGTTCCACTACTTGATGATGACGGCTTTCAATTAAGCCAATCGCTAGCAATCATTGAATACCTGGATGAAAAATATCCTGCGATTCGCTTGCTTCCCGATTCATTGCAAGGTCGCGCACGCGTGCGCCAACTGACGCTCGCTATTGCTTGCGACATTCATCCGTTACAAAATCTGCGCGTACTGAAATATCTTACCGGTAAGCTTGGCTTAACTGAAGAAAATAAAGCTGAATGGATTAAAAACTGGCTGGAGCTCGGCCTTGCAGCACTTGAAGCCGATCTGGCTCGAGCACCAACACGTGGTAAATTCTGCTTCGGCGATAGACCCACTATGGCTGATTGCGCCCTCGTTCCACAATTATTTAGTGCTGCACGATTCAACGTGGATATGCAACCCTATCCGACATTGCGCTCTATATATGAAGCTTGTGAAGCACTACCCGCAATCGCTGCAGCTCATCCAGCACGACAACCTGATTCTGAATAATTTTTGTAGTAAAACGCGTTAAACCTTAGAAGCCAAGCTGCACCATCATTAAAACAATGAGCCACCAAAAAATCGGCCAACTGGAGACAACATGACTGAAGCAACAACCCAGGTTTCACAAACGCAGTTTGATGTGAGCCAAGCCATCGATGATGGTGGCTTCACTACACTTCAAAAAATGGTGTACGTGTTCGCTGCATTAGCGATCGTATTAGACGGATTCGATGGTCAAATGATTGGCTACGCTATCCCCGTCATCATTAAAGAATGGGGTGTCACACGCGCTGCATTTTCAATTGCGGTTGCTAGCGGATTGATGGGTATGGCCATCGGCAGCCTGAGTGCTGGAGTACTGTCTGATAAGGTCGGTCGTAAGCCTGTGCTCATTGGAAGTATTTTCATCTTTGGCTCGGCGACAATACTTATAGGTTTCGCACCAGACGTCACTACCATTGCCATGATTCGTTTTTTTGCAGGCTTAGGTATTGGTGCAGCATTACCGGCAGCGACTACATTAACAGCTGAATTTATACCCTTCCGCTTTCGTACGATGGCTGTCACCACCGCCATCGTCTGTTACCCGCTGGGCGGCATGCTTGCTGGACTCGCAGCAAGCCAGATTTTGCCTGTATCGGCGGCAGCTTACCCATCATTTATGCCTTAGTGTTGATAGTCATTTTGCCAGAGTCACCTAAATACCTGGCACGTCTATCGGCACGTTGGGAAGAATTACGCGCACTAATGACACGCATGATGCATGAAGTAACACTTGTCAATGAGTTTGCTGATGGCGTTATCGAGTCAGCGAAACGCGGCAGTATTAGCGATTTATTCAAGCACGGGCGAGGAGCAGATACTACGTGGCTTTGGATTAGTTTTTTTGCTATCCAGTTATCGCTGTATACGGCATTTAGCTGGTTGCCTACGATGCTCACTACAGAAGGTCTTTCGCCAACACTCGCTGGCATGGGTCTAACTGCCTATAATTTTGGTGGCGTTATCGGTGCCGTACTCTGCGCGTTAGCTATGAATCGTTTTGGCTCTCGCTGGCCCATGGTGTTTTGGGCGGCAATGTCAGCTGCCACTGCTTTTGGCTTAAAGCTCGTGAACATCACAGCAGCACCAGAAACCTTTTTGTGGGGCTTAGGCTTTCACGGATTATTCGTCACCGCACTGCAATGTGCCTTGTTCGCTCTGTGCGCACACATGTACCCAACATTGATCCGCGCTACCGGTGCTGCATCGGCAATGGCATTTGGTCGACTGGGAGCGTTTGTGAGTTCATTCGCAGGCGCTGCGATGATTACAGTGGGCGGAGCAAATGCCTATTTGAACCTATTAGGCGGTGCAATGATTATTGTGATTGTCAGTTTAGCGATGATACGTGGCCACATTGAACCGAAAGAATCACAAGTTGAAGCCAACTGAGTAATCTCTAACTAACAAATCATGCGATAAAGTTATTGTAAAAACGGGAATCAGAGCGTCCTGCGCAGAGCTTCAAAAAATAAGCTGGACTGCAGGCGCTCTCCCTCAAGTTGTAACGCCACCTCATCCACCAACGCACGATTCACCGGTGCCAAACTTGCGCCGCTTCGTGCTGCCAATACTTCAACCATACAAGCACGCTCAAGGTAGTAGAGATCGTCATAGGCATAAGCCACGCTAGGACCGCAGACAACAACACCATGATTGCCTAGAAAAGCAATATCCGCGCTTTGCATGACACCTGCAATTCGCTCGCCTTCCGCATGACTAAGCGCTACACCGTTATGCATTTTGAGATAGCGTCGTATCCAGTGCGCGTTGCGTAGTTAGCGTTAATGCTGTGGCAAAAGGCATGTGCGTATGAAGCACGCAGGCTTTATGGCAGATTCGATGAATCGCAGCATGGATATACATAGCGGTCGGCTCAACGTCATGATGACCAGCTAAACGTTCGCCCTGCTCGTCAATCATGACAATATCGTCTGCTTGTATTTCAGCCCACAAGAAGCCACGTGGGTTGATCAGAAAACGACCGGATCCATCCGGCAGCTCAACGCTAAAGTGATTACAAATACCCTCACCCAAACCATGATGCGCCGCAGCGCGTAACGCAAGCGCAAGGTCTTCACGTAATTGTTTAACCGCGCGCGATTTGTAGTCTTTTGCGTGCATTGGATTTCTCCTTTGAATCAAGAAGTACAGACGCTAGCAGAAAAATTAATCGTTACCAATGAATTGATCGCCACAGCATGAATATTGAGGAAGACAAACTAGTTTAACTAGTCGATTCTGACCAACTCAGCGGATAATACAAATAGTGTTTTTTCTAGGTAGCAAATAGTTAATTTTTGAAGTGCTAAAGCAGTTCTTCACACACCGATAGGAACACACCGATGACTACCGTTTCCTGCTACGCAGCGCATGCCTCCGACTCGCCTTTGGTTCCGCACCAAATCGCACGCCGTACTCCAGGTGCTAATGACGTCCATATTGATATTGAATTTTGTGGAGTGTGTCATACCGACCTCCACTACGCCCACAATGATTGGGGTAGAACCACGTATCCCATCGTGCCAGGTCATGAAATCGTAGGCACCGTCAGAGCCCTAGGTTCATCAGTGAACGATTTACATATTGGTCAGCGTGTTGCAGTGGGTTGCTTTGTCGGCTCATGCCACCATTGCTCATCGTGTGAAAACGATATGGAGCAATACTGCCTGGCAGGTTTCACACCAACCTACAACGGCCCTAGCGCAGACCAAGGTGGCGTAACGTATGGCGGCTATTCAAAAAATATCGTCGTTGATCGACACTTTGTATTAAAAGTCCCTGAAAACCTCGACCCTGCAGGTGCGGCTCCACTGCTTTGTGCCGGTATCACTACCTACTCTCCACTAAAACACTGGGGCGTAAAAGCGGGGATGACCGTTGGAGTAATTGGCCTCGGTGGCTTGGGTCACATGGGAATTAAATTTGCACGTGCAATGGGCGCACGCACCGTCATGATTACCAACTCAGCGCACAAAGCCGCCGATGCTAAACGTTTGGGTGCTGATGATGTGCTGCTTTTCACCGATCAAGAAGCCGTAGCAAAGCAAGCGGGGAAATTTGATTTTTTATTGAACACCATACCTACACCGCACGATGTCACCAGCTACATGAATCTTTTAAAGATCGATGGCACGATGTGTATCGTAGGTTCTATCGGACCCACCTCCGAGCTCAATTCCAGGCCACTCATTTTTGGACGTCGAAGTATTGCAGGCTCACTCGTCGGTGGTATCAAAGAGACGCAAGAAATGCTCGACTTTTGTGGTCAGCACCAGATCGTGTCTGACATTGAAATCATCAAGATGCAAGACATCAACCAAGCCTACGAACGCATGCAAGCAAGTGATGTGAAGTACCGGTTTGTGATCGATATTGGGCAGTCGCTAAGCTGATTGCTGACCTAATCGCCGAGCGCATCATCTGCAAACTTAAATAACTACGCGTTCACCTATCATTCCTCTGAATTCTTAGAGTGCACTGAGTGGCAGTCAGTAATCTGACTGCCACGCGCCGAATCTGCCGCGACTTTTTCAACAACGTCGCGCAATTTTCTAGATGATTCTTCTCCCACCTTCGCATTAATCGACAACAAGCGTCGACCTAATCATGTC
>JBEDHZ010000084.1:0-8703 GCA_041173845.1 Pseudomonadota bacterium | reverse complement strand
ATATAAACGCAACCATACAATCCGCAAAATTTTAAAGGACAGCGGCTGGAGCGATCCAGGCCAGAGGGGGAAGTAAAGCTGTCCCGCAACCAGGGGGAATCGATCAAATTTGTTCGGTTCAATGTAAGCCCCACAAAAGATTGCTTTCGCACCCAAAGCGGGGCGTTCCAAAGCAACACCGACATTTGCAAGGCCTGCAGTTTGGCTGCAAATGATTTTTTTGTCTCGCGGTGAATTGAAGCACGAAGCACGCTTGCAATTGGCCTCATCTCAGAGTGCCTGACAAAACATAACTGGCGACTTGCCATGCTAGCAACGGAGATTGCAGCATCGCAGGGAAGACACCAGGTAGGTTTTGCCAGGCGCTTTGAGGGCCGCGAAGATTCAGGAGGTAATATGAATACTCGACACAAAGTAGCAGCGTTGGTCGGTGCAGATAAATGGATGCAGCAACTCGGCAGTATCAGCAGCAGCCTGGCTTCTAAAGCTCACAACGCATTAACGTTGCTGGGTTTGGCCTCGATCGCAGCCATGACCCTGATGTTTTTCAGGCCAGAGCTGACCGATCGCATCAAAGTACTCTCCCCTTTCTGGGATGAATACAGTTACGAGACCGAAGCACGTGATCTCGCCTTTGTCGACGTTGCTCATTATCAGAGCGATGAAGCAAATGCCGGACTGTCTGCCAGCGACTCACAAGCCAATTCAGCATCGGCTAAAGAACAGGTCTATGTCATTAACTGGATCGCGAAGCGTTATCGCATCGCTCAGTCGGCCAGCAAGATGCTCGTCGAAGCTGCGTACAGCTCGGCACAGGAAGTCAAACTTGATCCGCTGCTAGTGCTCTCTGTTATGGCGATTGAATCACGCTTCAATCCTTTTGCAGAGAGTTCCGTTGGCGCTCAAGGTCTGATGCAAGTGATGGCCAAGGTTCATCAAACAAAATTTTATGACCATGGCGGCACTAAATCGGTGTTGAATCCTGTGGCTAACATTCAGGTGGGCGCTCAGATTCTGAAAGATTTGATTCGTCGTTCAGGTTCGGTGGAAGCTGGCTTGAAGCTGTACGTTGGTGCCGGTAACCTTGAATCGGATGGTGGTTATGCTGCCAAGGTATTAGCTGAATACTCGCGACTACAAGCCGTTGCCAGCGGCAAGCGCGTACCGACCTTCACACCGCAAGCGCCAGCACCCGAAGCTGATGGCCTGCGCGAAGCCAAGGCACTAGAAGATTCCGCACCTATCCGCATGCATGTGGACGAGCCAGCCTAATAAAAAACGTTACACAAAAAGAGCCGATACTGACTCTTTCAATAAACAAAAAACCCCGTCACTTAGACGGGGTTTTTTTATGTCGATAAAGACAAACTTCATCGCATGAAAACGTATTAGTCCAGCATCAAATAGTCTTCCACCACCAACGGATGAATGCTATCGGTGAAGTTAGGCAGATCGGCTAACAAAGTTTTTCCTTCCGGACTGCTGAGTGATGCTTTGAGTGATTCTTCCGAATCAAACCACAACTCCGAAAAACCATCGTAGCCAAAAGCGGCAACCTGCTCGCGCGCCACGAGGTTAACCGAGTAACGGTGCATATTGGGTAGCTTCTTGCACAGCTCAGCATGCACATTCAGCCAATGGTCCACAAATTGTTCGTAGCTCAAATCTTTACGTTTCTTAACCAGGCCGATACGTTTTACAAAATTAGGCTTCATAGTCATCTCCTTTAGTTGTTATGAATGGGAAGGTTTGTGGGTAAGACAGGTGGGTTGAAATCATTTTGGAAAGGCTGATGTCACAGCGCCCTGCGATGCATCGGTCACTAAGCGTGCGTATTTGGCGAGTACACCCTCGGTATAGCGTGGCGACATAGGAGTCCACGCTATTAGGCGCTGTTTGATCTGTTCATCGTCGAGCTCAACATTCAAGCAGCGCTGTTCAACATCAATGTTAATCATGTCGCCATCACGCAGCGCAGCGATCGGACCGCCATCTGCAGCTTCGGGAACAATGTGACCAATAACAAAACCATGCGAAGCGCCAGAAAAACGTCCATCGGTCATTAGCGCAACCGAATCGCCCAAGCCCGCGCCCTGCAATGCTCCGGTGACGAGTTGCATCTCGCGCATACCAGGACCACCTCGTGGCCCCTCGTTGCGTAATACCATCACGTCATTCGGTTTAATTTCGTTCGCTTTGATTGCGGCAAACGCAGCTTCTTCAGTTTCGAATACTCGCGCAGCCCCGCGATGCAGATTTTTTTTCTGGCCACCCAGCTTAATCACGCAGCCACCCGGAGCGACATTGCCATACAAGATAGCTAACCCGCCCTGTGGCTTAATTGGGTTAGAGAGTGGACGAATAACTTCCTGCCCTGTCGGTTCAACAACTTTACTCACTTCTTCGCCCAGCGTGCGAGTCGTTACCGTCAGCGCGTTTGCATGAAGCAGTCCAGCTTCGGATAGCCGCTTAGCCACCAATGGTATGCCTCCCGCCTCGTAGAGTTCGGGCGCAGTAAAACGACCCCAAGGACGCATGTCGGCTAACACCGGAGTACGACGTGAAATACGATCAAAATCATCGAGCGACAATGGCACACCAAATTCACGTGCAATCGCTAACAAATGAAGCACTGCATTGGTTGAGCCACCGGTTGCCATCACGCCTGCAATCGCATTCTCGAAACTATCGCGAGTAACGATAGAACGCGGCGTAATGCCCGCGTTAACCAATGCCATCACCATCCGTCCACAATCGAAAGCGACATCTCCCTTTGTCGTATCAAGCGCCGGAATATCGTTAAAACCAATTGGCGATAGTCCGAGCATTTCACTTGCCGTTGCCATCGTGTTGGCTGTGAACTGACCACCACAGGCACCTGCTCCGGGACACGCATGGTCTTCGATATCGCGCAGCTCTTCTGCATCAATGCGTCCGCCATTAAATGCACCGATCGCTTCATATAGTTCCTGAATAGTGAGCTTGCGATCACCAAACAATGTCGAAGGCTTAGAGCATTTGCCCGACAAAATAGACCCGCTGTAAAACGATAAGCCCGGTACATTGATACGCCCAAGCGCCATAGCCATTGCAGGAATCGTTTTGTCGCAACCAGAAATAGTCACCAAACCATCCAACATGTGACCACGCGCGACTAGCTCCACAGAATCAGCAATCAGTTCACGACTAACCAGCGACGTCTTCATACCTTCCGTACCAGTGGTAATGCCATCGTTGATGGCGACCGTGTTGATCTCGAGAGGAGTACCACCCGCAGCGCGAATACCATCCATCACCCGCTGCGCAAGATCACGATGATTGAGATTACACGGCATGGTGCCAATCCAGCAGTGAGCAACACCGATCTGCGGCTTTTTCAAATCATCGTCGCTAAAGCCAGCGGCTTTCATCATCCCGCGCGCTACTGCACGATCAGGTCCATCAAGTAACGCAGCACTTTTATGTCTGGGATTTGCGGCCATGCTTCACTCCGTTTCCTTATTATTTGAATTGTTTAAAGTGCGCTAAGAAATTGCACTTCGGTATGACTGGTGTGCGCGACTTAAATGCTCCCTGATTGCCTGCTCTGCTCCGTCGGGATCATGCCGTGTAATGCACGCAATCAAACGTTCGTGTTCTTCCAGTGTGACTTCTTCTGCTCCCGGTGCGCGAACCAGATCTTCGTGAAAGTTGCTAAGCCATTGCAGCATCGCCTGCGATACAGCGACATAGACTGGGTTGCCAGAAACAGCGGCAATGACTCTATGCAACGCAAGATCCGTTTCGAGGAAATGCTCGGGATGACCGAGACTGGCACGCTGCCGATTGAGCGCATCCTGCAAACGAATGAGATCGTCAGCGCTGGCTCGCATCGCTGCAGAACGCACCATGGCAACTTCAAAAGCGAGACGTGCCTCTTTCAGATGCTCCAATAGCTGACTGTCGCCGGACAGTAAATGAATCGCGGTAGCTGAAATCTGAGAAATAACTGAATCGGCCGACAAGGCCTGCACTCGTGCGCCCTCGCCATGCTGAATGGACACCAGCCCCATGCGTTCCAATCCCTGCAAGCCCTCGCGCACAGCAGGACGGCCCACACCAAACTGAGCCATTAGCTCACGCTCAGAGGGCAGCAACGAGCCTATAGGGTAAGCACCCGAGCGAATTCCCGCCAGCAGACGCTCCAACACCTCGTGACCCAGCTTACGGCGGGCGATAGGCGTTACTGAAGCGGCATTTTCGGGGGATTGGCTTAGTTCAGCAGTCATTAGGCAGACAACAATCCTATCAAGTGATGATGTCATCATACCAGTTGACTCAGGGTTTATCCAGGCACGCGCAAAACTACTTAACTAGCTAAGGTAAACGAGGGAATAGTTGGTCGAGGGAAGATATTAGATTGGTAATGGCTGCTGAGAATGGGAAGAGCGATACCGCTGCTGCGGCTGCCATTAATCCATGAAACCGATTGCGGTCAATCCTAGGGATGACGCGTTCGAAAAAATTCAGTAAGTCGACTCACTGCTTCGACCAGATTTTCCATCGAGGTCGCATACGAAACGCGAATGTAACGCTGTGCTGCATGGGTACCAAAATCTGCACCCGGCACCAACACAACGCCGGTGCTTTCTAAAATATCGCTAGCTAGCTTTTCTGCGTTATCGCTCCAATGAGTGCAATCGGCATACACATAAAACGCGCCATCGGGTAACACGGGAATGTCGAACTGTAGTTTTTTCAGCGCCGGCACAATGAAATCACGGCGACGTTGAAATTCAGCCTTACGCGATTCAAATATCGCCATTGCTTCAGAAGTAAAACACGCTAAGGCAGCGTGCTGAGCTACGCTAGATGCGCAGATAAACATATTTTGTGACAGTTTCTCAATCGCAGATAGCATCTGCGGTGGCACCACTAACCAACCGAGGCGCCATCCTGTCATGTTGAAGTACTTTGAAAAACTATTAATCACAATGACATCATCACCCAACGCGAGCGCCGACTCTGGTGGAGAGTCATAGCTCAAACCTTGGTAGATTTCATCCACCAACGTGAAACCGCCTTTCGCACGAACTATCTCAACGATGCGCGCTAATTCGTCCATAGCAATCGATGTACCAGTGGGATTCGACGGCGATGCTAACAAGACACCCGATGTGTGAGGACCCCAATGAGATTCAACGTGATTTGCTGTCAGCTGAAAACGCTCTGCCGGACCACTGGGGATTAATTTTGCTCGTCCTTCAAATGCAGCAACGAAATGACGATTACAGGGATAGCTAGGATCGGGCATCAGCACTTCACTATCGCGCTCTATCAGTGCCGCGCATGCCAATAACAATGCACCGGATGCACCTGCAGTAATAACTATCCGTGACGCTGGTACGTCCAGCCCAAATTTATCGCGATAATGTTCAGACACCGCTTGCCGTAACGCCGGCAAACCCATCGCCGAGGTGTAACGCATGGCACCGTCTTCCAGTGCACGAGCGGCTGCTTTGAGCACGGGTTCGGCGGTTGGAAAATCTGGCTCGCCTATGCCCATGTGAATAACGGAACGGCCCGCCTGCTCTAATTCAGCAGCACGCTTGATCACTTCCATCACTCGGAATGGTGCTATCTCTTGCAGGCGATTTGCGAGAGAGAAATTCATAGCAAAAATCAGACAAAGCAGCTGAGGTCAACGACCTGCAGCGATCTCAGTGGCGCGCAGATTACTGGCGAGTTTATCCAACACACCATTCACATATTTGTGACCATCGATACCACCAAACGATTTAGTGAGTTCAACGGCTTCATTAATCACTACTTTGTAGGGAATTTCGATGTGGTGCTTAAGCTCAAACGCACCAATCAATAAAGCCGCGTGTTCAATCGGTGAAAGCTGGTCGATAGAGCGATCAATCAATGGACTTATTTCTGCACGCAAAAGATCCACATCACGGATAGTGCCGTGCAAGAGCACATCAAAATGCTCGGCATCGGCTTTTTCAAAACCAAACGCATTGCGAATGTGCGCATCAATCACGCCCGCATCATCGCGATTAATTAACCACTGATAAAGACCTTGCAGCGCAAATTCACGCGCGCGATGACGTGGCGTACGATTTTTATTCGGATTGGCGTGTATAGATTTAAGGGTCATTTTTTACTTAATCGTCACTAGCTTCATCAGCCAGTTCATCCAAGACCAACACTAGGTTGGCCATTTCAACGGCCACTCGTGCTGCATCCGTCCCTTTTTCTGACATACGCGCTTCGGCTTGTTCGTCGTCTTCAGTCGTTAACACGGCATTCGCCACGGGGATTCCAAATTCTTTACTGATGTTGGATATACCTCGTCCAGATTCATTAGCTACCAATTCGAAGTGATACGTTTCACCACGAATCACAGCACCTAACGCGATCAACGCATCGAACTGTGCCGACTCCGCCATCTTCTGCAAAGCAATCGGAATCTCAAGCGCACCCGGTACGGTGACAAGCAACACATCATCATCTAGCACACCGAGTTGCTTTAATTCGGCTAGACACGCTGAGCGCAGGCCATGACAAACGTCTTCATTAAAACGAGCCTGAACGATGCCGATGCGTAAACCCTCACCATCAAAATTCGATTCGTAAATTCCTATACTCATATCGCCTCCTGCTTCAGAGTTCAGGACTGGCCTGATAGCCAGTCACTTCCAGATTGAAACCTGCCATTGAAGGCATTTTGCGTGGATTCGCCAGCAACTTCATTCGTGCCACACCTAACTGACGCAAAATTTGTGCGCCTATGCCATAGGTACGCAAATCCATGCGTTCAGGGCGCGTTGGCTTGGTAGGCTTTGGTTGGCACAACGCATTGAATTGCGCAAACATCTGCTCTGCCGACTCTTCACAATTGAGCAATACAATCACGCCGCGCTCGGCGCGCTGTATCGCTTGCATAGCCGAAGCAATATTCCATGAATGCGTGGTCGCTTCAGTGTCGAGCAAATCCAATATCGACACCGGTTGATGCACTCGCACCAGCGTTTCTTTGTCAGCGCTGATCTCGCCATGAACCAACGCCAGATGCGCACCTCGGCTGGGCTTATCGCGAAACGCAATCGCATGAAATTTACCGTACGATGTTTGCATACTGCGCTCAGCAACTCGCTCGACAATACTCTCTGTCTGACTACGGTAATGAATCAAATCAGCAATCGTGCCGATTTTTAATTGATGCTCGCGCGCGAATTCCATCAGATCAGGCAAGCGCGCCATACTGCCGTCATCCTTGAGTATTTCGCAAATAACCGCCGCCGGGGTCAACCCCGCAAGCTCGGACAAATCGCACCCCGCCTCGGTATGGCCCGCGCGCATAAGCACGCCACCGCGCTGAGCACGTAAAGGAAAAACATGGCCAGGCTGAACAATGTCAGAAGGTTTGGCATGACGTGCGACCGCCACTTCGATGGTTTTGGAACGATCCGCCGCAGAAATCCCAGTGGTAACTCCCTCGGCAGCCTCTATCGATACCGTGAAGTTGGTTCCGTAGGACGTGCCATTCCGTGATGTCATCAACGGCAGGTTCAGCTGATCGCAGCGTTCCTCGGTCAGGGTCAGGCAAATTAAACCGCGACCATGCCTAGCCATAAAGTTGATGGCCTCAGGAGTTACGAACTCGGCGGCTAGAACTAGGTCGCCCTCGTTCTCACGGTCTTCCTCGTCAACGAGGATGACCATGCGGCCGGCACGTAGCTCAGCAATGATCTCTTTGGTACTGGATATGGACATGAAGGCGACTCTCGAACGGCTCGCCATTTTATAGGATTTCACCCGGCAGCCGTTACCAATCTCGCCGAGTATAGGTAGGTCAACTCAAAGAAATTATGCTTTTTTTGACAATATCTCTACGCTCAGCATACGTTCCACATAGCGGGCAATCAAATCAACTTCGAGGTTAACTCGGCTACCCACCTTCAAATGTTTAAGTGTGGTGACTGCAATAGTATGCGGAATCAAGTTGATAGAGAGAGTGCAGCCCTGCTGACTATCATGAACACTATTAACGGTCAGAGAGACGCCGTTAACCACAACGGATCCTTTGTAGGCAAAGTACTTAGCCAACTCAATGGGAGCCAACACATCCAAACGCCAGGACTCTGCTATCGCCGCAAAGTGCGTCACAGTGCCTAAGCCATCCACATGCCCTGACACCAGATGACCACCGAGGCGCTCAGCCAGCGTGAGCGCTTTTTCTAAATTAACTTCGCCCACAGCATCTAAGCCTGCTGTGCAATTTAAACTCTCACGCGAAACATCCACGCTAAAGCCCTGATCAGTTTTTTGCGTCACTGTCATGCACGCGCCGTTAATAGCAATCGAATCACCGATGGCTACATCACCCATAGGTAAACCGCCACTATCGATCTGCAAACGTACGCCGCCATTGTCATCAAACGGTTCAATCTTCTTAATTCGGCCTACTGCTGCAACAATTCCTGTACACATAATGTATTTTATAATTAATTAAATTTTTTAAGCTGATTGAACGACGCGCGCAAGCAGGCGCAGATCATCACCGATAGAACGAATCTCATGAAACTGCAATTTTACGCGCGACGATAACTCGCTCAACTCAGGTAAGCTGGCGATGCCTTGCGCTGGACCTAAAAAACAAGGTGCCATATAAATTAATAATTCATCGACGCAGCCGGCACGTAACAATGACCC
>JBEDHZ010000083.1:0-8730 GCA_041173845.1 Pseudomonadota bacterium | reverse complement strand
CTTACTAATTGAATTTATTCAGGAGATTTTGACATGGCACTCGTATCACTTCGTCAGTTGCTCGACCACGCTGCCGAAAACAATTATGGCCTTCCGGCTTTTAACGTCAATAATCTTGAGCAAGTCTCCGCCATCATGGCAGCGGCCGACGAAGTCGGTGCGCCCGTCATCATGCAAGCGTCAGCAGGCGCACGAAAATATGCGGGCGAAGCTTTTCTGCGTCATTTGATTTCGGCGGCAGTCGAAGCGTACCCACATATTCCTGTGGTGATGCATCAGGATCACGGTCAGTCACCTGCGGTGTGTATGGCGGCGATCAAATCAGGATTTTCATCGGTCATGATGGACGGTTCGCTGATGGCAGACGGAAAATCCGTCGCCAGCTACGAATATAACGTTGAGGTCTCGCGCAAAGTCGTTGAGTTTTCACATGCGATTGGTGTGACTGTCGAAGCTGAGCTGGGTGTACTTGGTTCACTCGAGACCATGAAGGGCGATAAAGAAGATGGCCATGGCGCTGAAGGTACGATGACGCGCGAGCAGTTACTCACGGATGTGAATCAAGCCGCTGACTTTGTACGTCAAACACAATGCGATGCATTAGCGATTGCGATTGGTACCAGCCACGGTGCGTATAAATTTTCGCGTAAACCGACCGGTGATATTTTGGCGATTGATCGTATTAAAGAAATTCATCAACGCATTCCTAATACCCACTTGGTGATGCACGGTTCTTCCAGCGTGCCGCAAGAATTGTTGGCAGAGATACGTCAGTTTGGTGGCGATATGAAAGAAACCTACGGCGTTCCTGTAGAAGAAATTCAAGAAGGCATTAAACATGGCGTACGAAAAATCAATATCGATACTGACATACGCTTGGCAATGACCGCTGCAGTGCGCCGCTATCTGGCAGAAAACCCATCGAAATTTGATCCCCGCGACTTTCTCAAGCCAGCGCGTGAAGCGGCTATGCAAATTTGCAAAGCACGTTATTTATCGTTCGGTTGCGAAGGTCAGGCCGCTCGTATTAAACCGATGCCACTAGAAAAAATGGCAGAAAAATACACCAAAGGTGATTTGTCACAGGTAGTTAAATAAAGTAAGTAAATTGTAAATTTGCCAGACGCTGTAGACGCGATAGTTATGTCTACAGTCTGGCAAACTAATTTTTTACTGTCTCTAGTTAAGCGATCAAGTAAGTAATTAATTAAATAAGTCAGTAACATTCCAGCCTCGTTGCATCACATCCAATTTTTATGACTAGCCTTTACGAATCGACGATTACCTCACTGCCTATGCTAGGGCGTGGCAAGGTGCGTGACAATTATGCGGTGGGTAATGACAAGATCTTGATCGTCACGACTGATCGTCTTTCTGCATTTGATGTGGTGATGAATGAACCGATTCCCACCAAAGGCCAAGTGCTGAATCAAATGTCTGATTTCTGGTTTTCGAAATTAAGTCATATCGTTCCTAATCATTTGACGGGTGTGACACCAGAATCCGTAGTGTCCGCTGCAGAGGTCGATCAGGTGCGTGGGCGTGCGGTAGTTGCTAAGCGGCTCAAGCCCATTTTGGTAGAGGCAGTAGTGCGTGGTTATCTGATTGGTTCGGGCTGGAAGGATTACCAAGCAACGGGTGCAGTGTGCGGGATTCCTTTGCCAGTGGGTTTGAAGATGGCGGCAAAACTTACTCAGCCTATTTTCACTCCTGCAGCCAAAGCAGATTTAGGCGAGCACGATGAAAACATCAGCTTCGATGAAATGAAACATCGCATCGGTGATGAGCTTGCTACCAAAATGCGTGATGTCAGTATTCAGCTGTATCAAGCGGCAGCCGATTATGCAGCGACGCGCGGAATTATTATTGCAGATACCAAATTCGAATTTGGATTAGACGATAACGGCGTGATGCATTTGATGGATGAAGTGTTGACTGCTGACTCCTCGCGATTTTGGCCAGCGGATTCGTATGCCGAAGGAATATCGCCTCCTTCATTTGATAAACAGTTCGTGCGCGATTATTTGGAAACATTGAAAGATTGGGGCAAGACGGCGCCTGCACCTGCGCTACCTGCTGATGTGATTGAAAAAACCGGCGCTAAATACCGGGAAGCGTTACAACGCCTAACCGGACAAACCTTGAAAGACTAAGATGAGCCAAACTAAGCCTGTCGTTGGAGTCGTCATGGGTTCATCCTCCGATTGGGATGTCATGCAGCATGCAGTTGCCATGCTCAAAGAATTCGGTATTGCGCATGAAGCCCAAGTGATTTCTGCGCATCGTATGCCCGATCAAATGTTTGACTACGCAAAATCAGCACGCACCCGTGGCTTACGCGCCATTATTGCGGGTGCGGGAGGTGCTGCCCATTTACCCGGTATGTTGGCATCGCAAACTATTGTGCCGGTGATGGGCGTGCCGGTGCCTTCTAAATATTTGCGGGGCGAAGATTCGCTAATGTCGATTGTGCAAATGCCTAAAGGTATACCGGTTGCGACATTCGCAATTGGTGAAGCCGGTGCGGCGAATGCCGCGTTAGCCGTGATAGCGATGTTGTCGGCTGATGATTCCGCACTGGCTGACAAATTACTCCGTTTCCGTGCCAAACAAACAGACGCTGCCAAAGCGATGACCTTGCCTACATGAGCACGTCGATTCCGCTAGAAAAATCATCTAAACCTTCAGCCTCACCTTCCACCTGGTTGGGTGTGATGGGTGGTGGTCAACTCGGTCGCATGTTCACGCATGCGGCACAGGCCATGGGTTACAAAGTAGCCGTACTTGAGCCTTCGAGTGATTGCCCTGCTGGACATGCAGCGGATCATTTACTTGCGGCGGCCTATACCGATGCTAACGCGCTATCGGAACTTGGCGCGCAGTGTGTGGCTGTAACTACTGAATTTGAAAACGTCCCTGCAGAAAGTTTATCTACCTTAGCAGCGCATACCTTTGTGGCGCCGACAGCAGCATGTGTCTCGATTGCGCAAGATAGATTAGCCGAGAAAAAATTTTTCACCGATTGTGCAAAGGTCTCAGGCGTGCTGCCTGCACCGCATCAACGTATTGTCGCAGCAGCAGATATTGATGGGCTTCCTGACGCACTGTTCCCTGGAATTTTAAAAACAGTACGCCTTGGCTACGATGGCAAAGGGCAGGTTCGCGTCACCTCCAAAGAAGAAGTGCGTACGGCCTTTGAACGCATGAATCATGTCGAATGCGTTTTAGAAAAAATGCTGCCGCTGGCCTACGAAGTGTCAGTGTTAGCGGCACGTGGTGCGGATGGTCATGCGGTGGTGTATCCCATTGCTGAGAATGTGCATCGTGATGGCATACTTTTTACCACCACTGTTCCCGGTCCGAATGTGAGTGATGATTGCGCTAAACGTGCGCAAGCCGCTGCACTAGAAATTATTCATCGTCTGGGTTACGTGGGTGTGCTGTGTGTAGAATTTTTTGTGTTGAGTGATGGTTCGCTAGTTGTGAATGAAATGGCGCCACGTCCGCACAATAGCGGTCATTACACGATGGATGCGTGCATCACGAGTCAGTTTGCGCAGCAAGTCAGAGCGATGGCGCGACTACCATTGGGTGACGCACGTCAGCATTCATCTGCCGTCATGCTCAACCTGTTGGGTGATCTTTGGTTTGCAAAAAATTCACAACAGTCTACTGAGCCTGCATGGGATAAATTATTAGCAATCAAAGGTGCCAATCTTCATTTGTATGGCAAAGATGATCCGCGTCCCGGCCGTAAAATGGGTCACGTAACCTTTGTTGCTGAACATATCGAAGAAGCACAGAAGCAGTGTCTCGCAGCGTGTCAATTACTTGGCATTCACGCTTGATGCCATGATGCCGGACATTCATGAAATTCAGCGAGCAGCGCGCTTGCTGGAGCAGGGAAAGTTGGTCGCATTTCCTACTGAGACGGTGTATGGCTTGGGAGCTGATGCTTCGAATTCTGAAGCTGTTGCCGCCATCTTCACTGCTAAGGGGAGACCATCAAATCATCCCATCATCGTTCATGTGGCGCACAACGCTGATTTAACACGTTGGACAAGTCATATTCCTGAAGAAGCCCATTTACTCATCAATGCATTTTGGCCGGGGCCATTAACTTTAATTTTGCCGCGTGCCGATAGCGTTCCTGCGGCTGTCGCTGGGGGACAGAATTCAATCGGTTTACGTTGTCCTTCGCATCCTGTCGCGCGTGCCTTGTTGGCAGAGTTTAGCCATGGACAAGGTGGCATTGCTGCGCCATCCGCGAATCGATTCGGTCATGTTAGTCCCACCACAGCGCAGCACGTGTTGGATGAATTTGGTCATGCCACTAACAGCCCGATAGCTTGTGTGTTGGATGGCGGACAAAGTGATGTTGGCATTGAATCGACGATAGTGGACTTGACGCGATTAGAGACTGTAGGCCCTGTCGTTTTACGACCGGGTCAGATCAGCGTCACGCAATTGGCACAGTGTCTGGGTCGTATGCCAGGGCTACCTGCGAAAGCGGATAAAGCTGCGCCGCGTGTGTCTGGCAGTCTTGAAGCGCATTACGCGCCGAAGACTCCGTTAGTGTTAATTGATACTGCAGAGCTAGTATCGCTTTTACAGCGATTGGATGCTACGGGTGTGACTTATGCATTGATGCAGTATTCATCGTTGGTAAATGAACAGCAAAACGCAGTAATTAATGAGCAGATGCCAAATCGTGCAGAAGCTTATGCACATCGCTTGTATGCGAGTTTGCGAACTTTGGATACGCAGAATGCTGGGCTGATTGTGATCGAGCGTCCAACGTCGGGTGATGAGTGGCAGGGTATTAATGATCGCTTACGTCGTGCCGCATTTGACTCAAGCGATATTTTAGAGCAGCTGCTGAAGCGATGAATGTTAATTTACTTCTTCGGTGCTAAGCCTTCGACAGTGCCAAAACGGCTGCCATGAAATACCAGTGCAGGTTTGGGTTCAAAAGTACAGCGCTCAACTTCACCGACAAAAATAGTATGATCGCCTTCAGAATATTGACTGCGATTGCGGCATTCGAACCAAGCAGCGACACCCTGCAATACCGGTTGTCCAGTGGGTGATAGATCAAAACTCACACCGTCGAAACGATCGGGTAGGCGACTGGCGAAGCGCTCTGCTAATGATGCTTGATCCGCTGCTAGCACATTGATTACATAATGCGAATTATTCGTAAACAAGGGCATGCTGCTCGCTTTATTTGACAGGCTCCACAACACCAGCGGCGGTGTTAGTGATACGGAATTAAACGAGCTGATAGTCAATCCGACGAAGCCTCCACTTTCATCGCGCGTAGTGATGATGGTGACCCCGGTAGCAAACTGCGACAAGGCACCACGGAAGTGTGCGTCGTTAAATCCCGTTTCTGGTGTAATGATTGATGGGTTAGACATAGTGTAAGTAGAGTGATTAGGCTAGATTATGCCCAAATTAGCGTTTTCTTGCGGAGTTGTCCCGATTTGACTGAGCTTTGCCGTCACTATGATTGACCCTTCACGATTACTTGCGATGTTATCGGCGCATGCGAACGAGCATGGCGACCTGTTGTGTCATTGGTTACCTGAGCGCTTAATTACTTACCGCCGTTTTTGGTCGCGTATTGAACGTGCCTCAGCGCGTTTGCAAGGTGAGTGGGGTGTGAAACAAGGTCAGACGATTGCGTATGTAGGCGCATCGCATCCTGACATCTTTGTGTTGTATGCAGCGTTGCTACGTATTGGTGCTGCATTTATGCCATTAGAAGGTATAACCACCCAGGTTGCCATGTCATTCGCGCAGCAAGCGGACATATCGCACGTTGTGGTAGATGATCACGCCACATTAATTGGTAGGACTACGTATTATTTGCCGCAGTTGTTAGCGGACTGGTGTCATTTCGAACCGGAAGTGAATGAAGAAAATCCCCTAGCAAAGTCATTGCTACTGCCTTCCGCATCCGGTGCAATTGATCACCTGAGTCTGAGTGAATTATGCGTTAAGCTTTCACCCAGAGCTTCATCGCAATGGGTAACAGGCTCGATATTTGATGTTGAATCATTAACAAGCATTATCTTGCCTTCATTGCGTGATTTACAGACGCTGCATTTTTCAGCGATTGAAAATAGGGCATCAGTCAATCTATCGAATCAACAGGAGTGAATCATGACAACCGAAATCGCAACCCTAGGTGGTGGATGTTTTTGGTGTTTAGAAGCGGTCTATCAAGAGATGCGCGGTGTACTTAGCATTGAGTCAGGCTATAGTGGCGGGCAAACAGCTCACCCAGATTACGAGTCGGTTTGTAGCGGACAGACCGGGCATGCAGAAGTGGTGCGCATAGAATTCGATACTAAGCAAACCACTTATCGTGAATTGCTGGAAGTTTTTTTTACGATTCACGATCCCACGACATTGAACCGTCAGGGTAATGATGTCGGTACTCAATACCGATCAGTGATCTACACGCACAATGAAGAGCAGATGAGCATTGCACGTAAGGTGATGGCAGAAATGGCGCATGTGTGGGATGCGCCGATTGTGACGGAATTACTTGAGGCCCCTGTGTTTCATGCAGCAGAGTCCTATCACCAAAATTATTTCGTTAACCATCCATTGCAATCCTATTGCGCCTTTGTGGTGGCACCGAAGGTTGCGAAATTCAGAAAAGTATTTACGGATAAGTTACGTAAAAAATAGACTCTGTCTGCGTTAGGGTTGCAGTCGCTGACGCGACCAATGACCATCTGAATCTAGCGTATACACAATACGGTCGTGCAGACGTGAGCGACGTCCCTGCCAAAATTCTATCCAGTTAGGTTTTAATCGATATCCACCCCAGTGGGCGGGACGCGGTGGTGGTGTATCGCCGTAATGTGCTTCTGCTTGCGCAAATTTTTCTTCTAAATGCTCGCGACTATCGATAGGTTGACTCTGCGCAGAAGCAATCGCACCTAAGCGACTTTTGATAGGACGTATCTGAAAATACGCTTCACTGTCAGCTTCAGCGACACGTTCTACCGATCCTTCGATACGTATCTGACGTTCTAGTTCTACCCAATGAAACGTCAGAGCTGCAAAAGGATGGGTCGCGAGATCGTGTCCTTTTTTACTTTCGTAATTGGTGTACCAAGTAAAGCCGCGCTGATCAAAATCTTTTAACAACACAATGCGTGACGAGGGACGTCCGTTGGAGCCGACAGTAGCTAGACTCATCGCATTCGGTTCGGGTACTTCAGCGGCTAAGGTTTGTTTAAACCATGCGTCAAATTGGAGTATGGGATCAGTATTTACTTCGTGTTCAGACAAAGTAGCATGACTGTAGTCGCGGCGTAAATCAGCAATAGACATACGGTTTCATTCCTGTGAAGTCGATAATTTTTTTCGAGACTGCGCTCTTGCCTTGCTTGCCGCAATGGGTATTCCGGTGGCAATAGCTAGGCTCAGGCTCCAGAATACGACAAACATACCCAGTGCGGCACCAGCTGCTCCGAATGCAATCGGCATCATGATAGAACTCGCATTACCTATGGTCGCACGAATTCCAATCGCTTCAGCGCCCCGCCCCGTCGGAGCCATCGTGTGCAGTAAGGCCAGTACATTTGGTTGACCTGTACCTAGGGCGAGTCCAAGCACGACGGCGGTGGCGGCGAGTGAGATGGGTGTATCCATAAAAGGAAATGCTACGTAACAGAGTGCGGCCACAGTCAGTGCGGCCGTTAGTATTTGCCACTCGCGATAGCGCTGAACAATACCGGGCATGGCTAATCGAACGACAAAGGTGGCCGCAGCGAAGCTGGCAAGAATCATCCCTATGGTTGAAGCAGAGAAGCCTAGTTGTGTTCCATGAACGGGTGTGACGAAGGTAAACATATCCCATCCCGCGGCTAATAAAATACCGATGATGTACACGCGTCTAAGTTCGCGGTCACGCAACAACTGTAGTGGGCTGCCCTTACTTTGATGATGCGTGACGGGTTGTACCGTCACGTGTGAAATCGCACCACCCACAGTCAACGCTAATGCAGCGAGTGTGAACAAGCCGCAGCTCAAATATGCGTATGAGTAGTTGGCATGATCAATCATGAAACCTGCAATCAACGGGCCAGTAAAAGATGAAATCGAAAAGCCTAGCGAGAGCCGACTATAGCTGGCAGTTCGCTGCTCAGGTGCAGACACCACCCCCACTGCATGTTGGGTACCGATGAAGATCGCCATGAAGCCAGTACCGATGAGTATGGCCGCTGGATACAGCACGGTCAGCCCCGGAATCGATGCTGCTAGTAATACGCCCGCTGTAGCGAGCAAGCAGCCGACTATCAAGGGTTTGCGCATGCCTATGCGATCAATCACACGGCCCATAGGCACAGCCAGCATCATGGGAAACAGTGCGAATAGCGCTATCAATGTTCCGACCGTAAATGCGGAAGCATGCAGCGACAGTGCATACAGCGCTGTTGTGACACGCGCTGCGCCCAGCGCGACATGCGCCGTGACGGCGACAGCAATTAGCCTAAAAAGTGGGGAAGATAAAGACACTATAAAAAAATCATGAACACGGCACTAAGTAACTGACTCATTATTATCTGGGAAGGTAACAGTGTAGAGGATACTAATACGCACTGTCCGTTAAAATGTAGGTATGGCTACTGTACTCCCATTAATTCCACCGGATTCCGATGCGATCGATTTTGAACGTCGATTTGGCGGCATCGCGCGCTTGTATGG
>JBEDHZ010000082.1:0-8752 GCA_041173845.1 Pseudomonadota bacterium | reverse complement strand
CCGTGACACCGAGCGCTGACTGAGTCCAGTTGAAAACGGTATCACCAACCGCTTCACCGGCGCTCATGATGGCACGTAGTTTAAGTTGATAGCGGTTGCGTGGTGTAGGGACTGCTTTCATCATTATTTTTAATGCAGTCGGAAATAGAAAGCTATTTGTTACGCTGTATTTTTCCATAAGCGTGAAAGCATGTTCAGCAGAAAAGCGCGCGCGACTCGCAACAATGGGTTTTCCAAAATAGAGTACCGGCAGTAATGCATCCATCAGTCCACCGGTCCAAGCCCAATCAGCAGGGGACCAAAAAACATCGTCATCGTGCGGAAACCAATTTTGTGAAGCGACAAAGCCAGTCAGATTTCCCAGTAATGCAGACTGAGGCATTAGCGCACCCTTGGGTGAGCCCGTGGTGCCACTGGTGTAGATCAACAGGGCAGGATCACTCGCTTGCGTTGATACAGCGCTAAATGTGGTGGGCTCATTGTGTAATGAATCGTGCCAATCCAAGGTGTCGATACCTTGGCTATCAATAGCAATAACAAACTCGAGTGCAGGGCAGTGTGCTCGTATGGCTGTGATGTTAGGTAGACCTGCTTGATCGGTAATGACTAAGGTGGCTGCACTATCTTGCAATCGATATTCCAATGCATCGGGCCCGAAAAGAACCGACATAGGCATAGCAATCGCACCGATTTGATGACAGGCGATATGAGCAACGGCGACTTCGGGTCGCTGTGGCATCACGATCGCCACTCGATCGCCCCGCGTGACACCGAGTTTAGTCATCGCATGCGAAAGTTGATTCGCACTACGCTGAAGTTCGGCATAGGTAACGACGCGATCGCCATTAATGTCGTCATCCATATAAATCGCAACACGATCGATCTCATTCGCCCAGCGAGTACAGCACCAGTGCGCGATATTAAAATCGGCGGGCACATGCCAGCGATAATTTTGATAGAGGTGATCGTAGTGATCGGCCGCAGATGTTCGTGTCATTCGTATTCCCAACGAAAATGGTATGCTTGCGCTACGTTGTTTGTAATGATGTTTGTATCGTTCAAGCTGTCTGTTTTCGCTATCATACTCACTCTTTTCTGAAGCTCTCTCGTGCACCATCCTGTTAAGCCCTTCCGCAGCGAATTTATTCCTATCCGTGGTTTACGCACTCACGTGCGGCATTGGGGTTCGCCTGATGCGCCAAAATTATTCATGCTGCATGGATGGATGGATGTTTCAGCTTCATTTCAATTCGTCGTCGACAATTTGGCAAACAACTGGCATGTGATTGCGCCCGATTGGCGCGGCTTTGGTCTGACAGAACGAGTGCAATCAGATTGTTATTGGTTTGCCGATTATCTCGGTGATTTGGAAGCGATCCTCGATCATTATGCGCACGACCAGGGAGTGAATCTCATTGGTCACAGCATGGGTGGCAACGTGGCTGGTATTTATGCCGGCGTGCGTCCTGAACGTGTGGCTAAGTTAGTGAATCTGGAAGGCTTTGGATTAGCTGCAACTGAGCCTGCGATGGCCCCAGCGCGTTATGCGCAATGGCTGGATGAATTGCGCGAACCGCCCACCATGCGTGCGTATGAAACGATCGAGGGAGTGATTGCGCGATTGATGAAAACAAACCCTAGGCTTGCACGAGATCGTGCAGAATTTTTAGCCGCGCACTGGTCAGCTCAAAACGCACATGGGCAATGGGAAATTCTGGGTGATCCAGCACATAAAATTACCGGTGCCACGTTGTATCGGGTAGAAGAAGTGATCGCCTGTTGGGAAAAAATTACTGCGCCTGTGTTGTGGGTTGAAGCGAATGACAGTGACCTCTGGCGTTGGATGGGTGGCCGCGACAAAGTTCGTGCTGAGTTAGATCGCCGCCGAGCCTGCATTCCCAATGTAAAGTCAGCTGTGGTGAACGATGCGGGCCATATGCTGCATCACGATCAACCCGAATTGCTGGCGCGTTTAATCGAAGATTTCCTGGTTTGATTTGATCCACAGCGTCATTCAACGCCGGGGCGTACAATTTAGACTTATGCCACTCGTTTTGGCGACTTTTTCTTCTCTCGGTTTTCATGGTCAACGTTGATTTGCATTGTCATTCCACTGTATCCGATGGCGTCTTGTCGCCCGCGGCCTTGGCAGCGCGTGCCAAGGCTAACGGGGTTGATGTCTGGGCGCTGACAGATCATGATGAGTTGGACGGCATTTCCCAGGCGCGTGAGGCGGCTGCGGCTGTGGACTTACATTTTGTAGCCGGCGTTGAGATATCCATTACCTGGGCGAATAAGACCATTCATATTGTTGGTTTAGGAATAGACGAAAACAATCCTGATTTGCGTGATGGTTTGGCTTCCGTACGCGGTGGGCGTGAAAGTCGCGGCCGCGATATCGCCGCACAATTAGAAGCCGTCGGTATACCTGGTGCCTTTGAGGGAGCATTGAAGTTAGCTGATAACCCTGAGCTGTTGGGCCGTACGCATTTCGCGCGCTTTTTGGTTGAGGCAGGTGTGCGACCTACGGTAACAGAGGTCTTTAAAAGCTTTCTGGTTGAAGGTAAACCCGGCTTTGTGCCTCACCGTTGGGCGACCCTGGAGCAATCGGTGCGTTGGATACGATCAGCCGGTGGTCGTGCTGTGATTGCGCATCCCGGTCGTTATGGATTTGATGATCTTCAGTTAAATGTATTTGTAGAACAATTTCGTGCTCTCGGCGGTGAGGGGATTGAAGTTGTTACGGGTAGCCATCATCCTGCTCAATATGATGAGTACGCTGCCTACGCTCGTAAAACCGGCCTGTTGGCATCGCGCGGGTCGGATTTTCATGGTCCGACCGAATCCCGCTTTGATTTAGGTAGTTTGCCGCCATTGCCGCAAGGTTTAACGCCAGTTTGGCATGACTGGGCGCTCTAAAACTGAGTTCTGCTTGTCTTGAAATTACTCGCTGCCGTCCCCATATCCCAACCTATCCGCTAGTCTGCCGCTTAACGGCAGCTCGGGTAAACTTTGGAATGTTTTTTTACTGTCTGGTTCACCAGGGAGACTAATCAATGAAACGAATTCTGTTGTTCGTACTGACCAATGTTGCGGTAATCGCTGTCATGTCGATTGTGTTGTCGGTGCTGGGTGTCGATCGTTATCTATCGGCCCAAGGACTGAACGTTGGCATGTTGTTGGTGTTTTCACTCGTGGTTGGTTTTACAGGGGCTATTTTTTCTTTGTTGATCAGTAAGCCCATGGCGAAGTGGTCGACCGGTGCACAAGTCATTGAGCATCCAGCCAACTCCACCGAACAATGGTTGCTGGATACCGTGCATCGATTGGCGGCGAACGCAGGTATTGGTCGCCCCGAAGTCGCTGTGTATGAAGGCGAACCGAATGCATTTGCAACCGGAGCTAATCGCGATGATGCGCTGGTAGCGGTGTCTACCGGACTTTTGCAGAACATGACACGCGAAGAACTTGAAGCCGTGCTGGGTCATGAAGTGGCGCACATTGCGAATGGCGATATGGTGACCATGACCTTGCTGCAGGGTGTGGTGAATACCTTTGTTGTATTTCTCTCGCGCGTGGTGGGTTACATGGTTGATCGTGCGCTATCAAAAAACAGTGATGAGTCTGTTGGGATTGGTTACACGATTAGCGTGATCGTGTGCCAGATAGTGTTCGGTTTGTTGGCTTCAATGATTGTGGCTTGGTTTTCTCGTCAGCGTGAGTTTCGTGCTGATGCCGGTTCAGCCCAGTTGTTGGGTAATAATCGACCCATGATCAACGCGCTGATGCGTTTGGGTCAAATGCACACCGCGGCGTTACCTCAATCAGTCGCCGCATTCGGCATTAACAAGTCAGATGGGGTGATGGAGTTATTTTCCAGCCACCCTCCAATAGAGCAACGTATTGCAGCGTTGCAGCAGGCCTGATACAGTCGGAACCTGTTGAATTTCCGGCGACAGTCCTTGACTGTCGCCGTTTGCTTTCATGAGCCAGTATTTTCAAATACATCCAGAAAACCCTCAGCTGCGGCTGGTGCGTCAGGCTGTCCAAATTGTAGGCGCAGGCGGGTTGGTGGCTTTGCCTACGGATTCTAGCTATGCCTTAGTTTGTCACCTAGACGACAAGGCGGCGGTTGAGCGCATGCGGCAGATCCGCGGCGTAGATGATCGCCATCACCTCACTTTGTTATGTCGTGATTTGTCCGAGATTGCCAATTACGCAAAAGTCGACAATCGCCAGTATCGATTACTGAAAGCGGCCACACCGGGGCCTTACACGTTCATTTTGGAAGCGAGTAAAGAAGTACCGCGCCGGCTTTCCCATCCTTCACGAAAAACCATCGGTCTGCGGATTCCAGAAAACATCATTGCGCAGGCATTACTGGAAGAGCTGGGTCAAGCCTTGATTGGCACCACGCTGATTTTGCCGGGTAGTGATGACCCCTTAAATGACGCTGCCGACATTCGCAGTCAGCTTGAAAAACATATCGAGTTGGTAATAGATGGAGGTAGTTGCAGTTTGCTGCCTACCACGGTGGTTGACCTGACCGGAGATGCACCGCTTGTGCTGCGACAGGGTCGGGGAGACTCGGGTTTGTTTCATTGAATGCCATGTCTCAGATAGTCACTCTGATAAAATCGCGGCAATGAATGAGATTATCCAGACCATTGCGGTCTATGCCTTACCTGTATTGTTCGCGATTACCCTGCACGAGGCTGCACACGCTTACGCCGCGAAGTATTTTGGCGATCTAACGGCGTATTCACAGGGCCGCATGAGCCTGAATCCAACCAAACATATTGATTTGTTTGGCACCATTCTGATTCCTTTGTTGCTGGCGCTGGTAGGAAGCCCGTTTTTGTTTGGATATGCAAAGCCGGTACCGATCGATTTTTCGCTGCTGCGAAAGCCAAAAAAAGATATGGCGTGGGTTGCGTTAGCGGGCCCAATGGCAAATTTTGTGATGGGGTTGCTGTGGATGTCGCTGTTTTTTATGTTGGATGCCGCGGATATCGATGAGGCGTATTTTTATGAAGTGGCTCGCGCGGGTGTGAAAATTAATTTGATATTGTTTGCATTTAATTTATTTCCATTACCGCCGCTGGATGGTGGACGCATTCTGACCAGCGTTCTACCGAATCGGTATGCATTTCGTTTTGCGCGTATCGAGCCTTATGGATTTTTCATCATGATTGGCTTGATGATGTTAAACCTGCTGAATTACTGGATGGTGCCTGTAATTACGGGCGCTAATACCTTGCTGAATATTCTGATTTCTCCCCTTAAATTTCTTCTGACCTGAGATCCTCATGTATCCAGATCGCGTTGTTTCAGGCATGCGCCCAACCGGGGCGATGCACCTTGGCCATTATCACGGAGCCTTAAAAAATTGGGTTCGCTTGCAGTCTGAGCATCCCTGTTTATTTTTTGTAGCAGATTGGCATGCGTTGACCACGCATTACGATGATCCCTCAATTATCGAGAGCAGCACTTGGGATATGGTTATCGACTGGCTTGCTGCTGGCATTGATCCTTCGCAGGCGACGATTTTCATTCAATCGAAAGTCCCGGAACACGCTGAGCTGCATTTGTTACTTTCCATGTCCACACCGCTGGGCTGGCTTGAACGCGTGCCAACCTACAAAGATCAGCAAGAAAAATTAGCAGATCGTGATTTAGCGACCTATGGTTTTTTGGGTTATCCCTTGCTGCAAGCTGCCGATGTTTTAATTTACCGCGCCAGCATGGTGCCGGTAGGTGAAGATCAAGTGCCACATATTGAGATGATGCGCGAAATTGCGCGTCGATTTAATCACTTATATGGCCGCGAAAAAGATTTCGAAGAAAAAGCCAAAGAAGCCGTGAAAAAGCTCGGTACTAAACGTGCCAAGCTCTATATGGAATTGCGCAATGATTTTCAGGAGCAGGGCAAAGAAGACGCTCTGGAACAAGCCAAGGCTATGCTGGATGATGCACAAAATCTGTCGATGATTGATCGTGAGCGTTTGTTTGGTTATCTCGAAGGTAGCCGCAAATTGATTTTGGTTGAACCTCAAGCATTACTCACGGAAGCTTCTCGACTGCCGGGCTTGGATGGACAAAAAATGTCTAAGAGTTACGGCAACACGATTGCATTGCGTGATGATCGCGACACCGTCACGAAAAAAATTCGCACGATGCCCACCGACCCAGCACGCGTTCGCAGAACTGATCCGGGTAATCCTGACAAATGCCCGGTCTGGCAATTTCATTTGGTTTACTCGGACGATGTCACTCGTGAATGGGTTACCAAAGGCTGCAAATCAGCCGGCATAGGATGCATCGAATGTAAGCAACCAGTGATCGATGGCATTTTGAAAGAGCAAGAACCCATGCGTGAACGGGCGCAGCAATATTTGGACGATCCGTCCTTGGTGCGTGCGATTGTGGCTGATGGATGCGACAAAGCACGCAAGCTCGCGCAAGAAACCATGCGTGATGTTCGTGAAGAGATGGGGCTCTCGTATAACTAAGTAGCTTAACAAATTACTTTAACTTCGCTGCTTAACTACTTCTTATAACTACAATATTTATGTCTGCGCACCTAACCATGGATGTTGTCTCACCTTGGGTGCGTCGATTCGCAGGTCTGATTCCGGCAAACAGTAGGGTGCTGGATTTGGCGTGTGGAGGAGGTCGCCATTCTCGCTATGCCGCGAGTCTGGGTCATTCGGTGTTGGCGGTAGATAAAGACGTTAGCGCGCTGAGTGCTAATCCATCTCAAAATATTCACTGTTTGTCGTTTGATCTGGAACTGAGCGTCAGCCCAAGTCATGCCGATTGGCCATTGGCACCCGACCAATTCGGCGGGATCATCGTCACCAATTACTTGCATAGACCTTTGATGCGAGATTTATTGCTCAGTCTGCGAGCGGGTGGCGTTCTTATTTATGAAACTTTTGCGCAGGATAATGGCCTTTTTGGCAAGCCTTCCAGCCCAGATTTTTTGCTTTTGCCGGGTGAGTTGCTCCGTTTGGCTTCTTCACAGCCAGAATTTCATGTGTTGGCTTTCGAAGATGGCTACGTCAGTGAACCCAAAGCTGCCATGCTGCAAAGGATTTGCCTCATCCATGGGCCTGTGGCAGTGCCAGAATCCCGTCGCTTAGACACTCACCTCTAGCAAGGCAATCTGTCCGGCGAGCATCGCTATCCGCTACAATCACGGTTTAGATTTTTGCGGTGACACAATTATGATCAAGGGCAGCATCGTTGCTATCGTCACGCCTATGCATCAGGACGGAAGTCTTGATTTGCCAGGTTTGAAAAAACTGATTGACTGGCATATTGCTGAAGGTACTGATGCCATCGTCATTGTTGGTACTACTGGTGAATCGCCTACAGTAACCGTTGAAGAACACTGCGAACTCATTCGCTTGTGCGTTGATCACGTTGCAGGACGCATTCCTGTTATTGCTGGTACCGGCGGTAATTCGACTTCCGAAGCCATAGAGCTAACCACCTATGCAAAGAGAGTGGGTGCCAGTGCCTCGTTACAGGTGGTGCCTTACTACAACCGCCCAACGCAAGAAGGCATGTTCCAGCATTTCAAAAAAATTGCGGAGTCGGTTGATTTACCCGTCATTCTCTATAACGTGCCCGGTCGTACCGTGGCCGATATGAGCAATGAAACGATAGCTCGTTTGGCCGGTGTCAAAGGAATAGTCGGCGTTAAAGACGCGACTGGAAATCTGGCGCGAGGAACCGAATTATTGCGCGCTGTGCCGAAATCATTTGCTGTTTATTCAGGTGATGATGCGACTGCGATGGCACTGATGTTCTGCGGTGGTCAAGGAAATATTTCAGTCACTGCGAACGTTGCGCCACGTGCAATGCACAATTTGTGTGTCGCGGCCATGGAAGGTCGTATTGCCGATGCGATTGCCATTAACAATAAACTGATTCCCCTGCATAATCGATTGTTTACCGAGCCTAACCCAGTACCCGTGAAATGGGCGCTAGCGCAGATGGGTCGTATCGAAGCAGGTATTCGACTGCCTTTAGTCACTTTAGGCAGCGCACATCACGATGCGGTTCTTTCAGCTTTGCGGGAGTCAGGTGTTTTGTAAAGTTCGATATGTTGTATGGGCATTCAAACAGTCTTGTTTCTAAATTATTGCTACCCGTTGTTTTGATTTCTTCTAAAAATTTTAGTGAATTCCCCCTCATGATGACTCTTGCCTCACGTTTTAATTTGACCTCGTTGCGCCGTTCAGCGTGCTTACTTTCGATGGCGCTAGTCATTCTTTCTGGCTGCAGCTCTGTGGGTGAGATGTTAGAGCCTGAAAAAATTGATTACAAAAGCGTTGGTAAGGTAAGTAATGCTGGCAATAAGCTGGAAGTTCCTCCTGATTTAACTCAGACCAAGGGTGATAGCCGCTACGCCGTAGGAGAAAACTCAAAAGGTACAGCTACAGCATCATCATTTAATGAAGAGCGCAAATCCGCTAATACCAAGCCGGTTGAAGGCAAGGTAGCTCCATCATCGGACCCACAAGGTGGAATGCGCGTTGAACGTGCAGGTAGCCAGCGCTGGCTAGTGAGCAAACAAGCGCCTGACGTTCTTTGGCCGCGTATTAAAGAGTTTTGGCAAGAGAGTGGATTCTTATTGGCTGTTGAAACTCCTGAAGCAGGTGTGATGGAAACCGACTGGGCTGAAAACCGTGCCAAGATTCCACAAGATTTTATTCGCAACACTATCGGTAAAGTATTTGAC
>JBEDHZ010000081.1:0-9099 GCA_041173845.1 Pseudomonadota bacterium | reverse complement strand
CCATTGAGGCATCGTCATATAGGTCCATTATCCGTAACCAAAATGTCACAAAATTGGCCCGTTCATATCGGATGGGGGATTACCGGCGAAGTAACAGTAAATTCTGCAAATACCGCCACTATGGGAACTAAAACCTCCCTGTTAAGAGTCAGGCCTCTTAATTTTATTGGGACGTAGCTTTAGAATTGCCCGTCTCAAGTCGATTCATTGGACTGATACTTGGAAATGGCCTCGATTCATTGGACTGATACTTGGAAATGGCCTAGTTCCACTGAGAAAGCGGATGGGCCCAGCAAAAAGCGATGAAGAATCCCGAAAAATATTTGCTCGACATCATTAACCGCCATCAGCCCAAGCGGCTCAAAGGGCAGTCGGCGCGCATTATTCGGCTGGAGTCCGAGCTTCAGAGTTGGGCGCAAGATTGCTTCATGGGTATTCACGAATCGGGATCGCATGCACGGGGAACTGCTACCTCGGTATCGTCGAATGTGAAGTTGCTGCTCTTGTTGTCGAATACCTGCCATCGCAATGCCGGTGGCATACGCGCATGCTACGAATCCTTGCATGGCTATCTGATTGAGCGTTACCGCGATGTAAAGAAACATCGCGTCTCGTTACGATTACGTCTAAACGGTATGGATATTGATATCACGCCCGCTCGCATGAAGCTGGGTGAGCCTGATTTGCATACCTTGTATCAGCCAGAGGATGGGAAAATTTTAGAGACCAGCATCTTGCTGCATACGGATGATGCGCAGCTAGCCGCCAGAGCTGCAGAGACCAAATTACTTAAGATTTGGTTCGATCAGCAAGGCATTCAGTGGCCAGCGATTTATGTTGATTATCTAGTACCGACCAAGCTGCTAGCGAATATAAAACCTGAAAAAGATACCTTGGCCTTGAATTTCATGCACATGATTCGTCAGGTGGCTAAGCGCGACTTCAATCCTTTGCTAGAAGACTTTGAAGATCCGGCGAATAACGAGAACCTGTTATCCGAGTTGATGTCAGATCAAGACAAGCGTATAGCCATCAAGGCTGCTCAGCAGGCGCTCATGGCACGCAACATCGAGGGCGTAATCGAGGCTTAGTACTCTAATTGCGGTGTCGTGATGTGTGAGCGTTCGGATAACGGTTTGGTTTTACTGGGGCAGTAGCCCTGAGCTGATTTGCTTAGTAATCAGTCGCTTAGCTCGTGGATATGGTCTACGTGAGTGCTATACTGCGCGCTTAACTCCATTCCCACTGATGACTGATATAACTACTGATCAAACGGCTGACGATAGCTCGGCCACACCTCCCCGATTCGATGATTTCGGCCTCGCACCGCCCATCATTCAGGCGCTTGCTGAACAAGGCTATGTTCATCCCACGCCGATTCAAGCTAAAGCTATACCTATCGTTCTGCAAGGCCACGATGTTATGGGCGCAGCTCAAACGGGTACCGGCAAAACAGCCAGCTTTTCGCTGCCCATCATTCAACTGCTAATGGCGCATGCCAATATCAGTGCGTCACCGGCGCGGCATCCAGTGCGAGCTCTCGTCTTAACGCCCACACGCGAGTTGGCCGATCAGGTGGCTGAGAATGTGAAAGCATATTCGCGTCACACGCCGTTGCGTTCTACTGTCGTCTTTGGTGGCGTTGATATGACACCGCAGACTGCCGCTTTACGTTCAGGTGTAGAAATTTTGATCGCAACTCCGGGGCGCTTGTTAGATCACGTACAGCAAAAGACATTGAATCTGTCGCAGACGGAAATTTTTGTAATGGATGAAGCTGATCGCATGCTGGACATGGGCTTTTTGCCCGACCTGCAGCGCATCATTAATTTACTACCCAAGCAGCGACAAAATTTAATGTTCTCGGCGACCTTCTCGCCAGAGATTAAAAAACTCGCGGCAAGTTTTCTTGATAAACCTGTGCTGATCGAAGTGGCGCGCAGCAATGCAACCGCTGATCGTGTGACGCAAGTAGTTTATCGGGTTGATGAAGAAGACAAGCGAGATGCCGTTGTTCATCTTCTGCGTGGGCGCGATTTGAAACAGGTGTTGATCTTTTCGAATACAAAGATTGGTGCATCGCGTTTGTCGCGTGAATTAGAACGCCACGGTATCAAGGCGGCGCCTATTCATGGTGATAAAACTCAAAACGAGCGTATGGCGGCATTAGAGGCTTTTAAGAACGGTAGTATCGATGTGCTAGTGGCTACTGATGTTGCAGCACGCGGTTTAGATATTGCTGAGTTGCCTTGTGTGATCAACTACGATCTACCGTATAGCGCCGAAGATTATGTGCACAGGATTGGCCGCACTGGTCGCGCTGGTGCATCGGGTGATGCGTGGTCATTATGTTCCGATAAAGACGTTCGCTTACTGGCTGATATAGAGAAGCTGATACGTCAAAAATTAACGCCGGTTGAATTGGTGGGTTTTGAAGGTCGTGGTGCGCGTAACTCAGACGATAAAAATCATGCAGAGCGTAGCGAACGTCCAGAGCGCAGCGAACGACGACCTGCTGATCGCGGTGATCGTACGGCATCAGATCGACCTAGGTCTGCATCAGTTCCAGCGCCACGCAGAGAAAAAATTGATCCCTGGTTTCTCAAGCCTTACGAACCTTCGGAACCAGCGCAAGCTCAAACTGAACCTGTACTTTCAAAAAATAGTAAGGCTGCTCCACCTGTGCGCCGCGCTGCGTTACTGGGTGGCGGTGGTAATAAAACGTAAGTTAGTCTCCAAAGCGCCGTGCCCAGGCGGGTACGGCCGCATCAAAAAAGGTCTGCACAGAGTTGATATCTTCTGTTTTGATATCTAGCTTTAGTGCCACGGCAGCATCCAATAGCGTATTTACGGGCTGAGATATATCCAGTGCTTTTGCCCCCGTTTGCTTCGATAATTTTTCACCACGATCATTAGTCAAAACAGGCACATGAAGATAGTGAGGAATTTTTTTATGCAGCAGCCGTTGTAAGTAGATTTGTCGTGCTGTCGATTCCAATAAATCTGCGCCACGCACCACATGAGTAATTTCTTGATCGGCATCATCAACCACAACAGCCAGTTGATATGCCCAAAAACCATCGGCACGACGCAACACAAAATCACCAACGGCTACAGACAATGATTCGCTCACACGTCCTTGCCAGCGATCGTTAAATTCGATGATATCTAACGCATCCTCAGCATCAGGAACGCGTAGCCGCCATGCGCGTGCGGATCTGCCTTCAGGCAAACCAAATCGACACGTACCCGGATAGATCGCTGCTCCATCGTTTGAGAGGCTGACACGTGAATCCGCAATTTCTTTGCGACTGCACGCGCAGGGATAAACTCTGTTTCCTAATTCAATAAAGGCAGCTTCGTAGCGTGATTGTCGTTGGCTTTGCCAGAGGATGGTTTCATCGGACTGCATACCTAAAGCTGCCAAGGTGTGAATGATGTCGTCGGCTGCTCCTGCGATAGTGCGCGTTTCATCGATATCTTCAATGCGAATCAGCCATTGCCCCTGATGCGCGCGCGCATCTAGATAGCTGGCTAAAGCAGCGACTAATGATCCTGCATGCAATGGTCCTGTAGGAGAGGGGGCAAACCGACCGATGTAAGACAAGACGGACCTTTATTTAAAAATAGCGTGAATCAAGTCAGGATTAACTCAGCTTGCGGAGCTGATTCATCATCATTTGCCTGCGGTTTGGAGAGCGAGCCTACGCGCACACCCAACAAACGCAAACGCTTATCTAAGGCCACACGCTTTAAACATTCACCTGCTGCTCGTCGTATTTCGTTTGCATCATCTGTTGGAACTGCCAGGGTGATGTCGCGCGTGAGTGTACGAAAATCTTCATAGCGAAGTTTGATACCTACTGTTTTACCCACATAGGCTTTGCGCTTTAAATCAGCGGCGACGCGCGTACACAAATGCGTAAAAACTTCTGACAAGGTAGATCGATCTAGTTTGGCATGAAGATCACGCTCGAAGGTAGTCTCTCGGCTAATTGATTTGGGTTCAGAGCTAGTGACTACGGGCCGTTCATCGATGCCATGAGCTGCTTGATGTAACCATGGGCCATAGTTGCGACCAAAATGGTCTATCAGTAATGAGGGCTCTGCGGTGGCTAGTTCACCGATTAATTGAATTCCTAGTGAAGCTAATTTTTCGCTTGCCTTGGGACCTATGCCATTAATTTTTCTAACGGACATGGGCCAGATGCGTGTTTCCAGATCAGCCATGTTCAGCACGGTGATGCCATTCGGTTTATCGAGCTCAGAACAAATTTTTGCTAACAACTTGTTTGGAGCAATACCGATAGAGCAGCTTAATCCGGTCGCAGCCGTCACCGCAGTTTTTATTTTTTCAGCTAACGTAATAGTAGGTTCGTAGTGATCGGTGAGATCGATATAAATTTCATCGATTCCGCGATCTTCGATGGTCGGTGCAACATCTGCAACAGCTTGCTTGAACAAACGAGAGTAGTGTCTATACGCGTCGAAATCTGCGGGAAGCAAAACAGCTTCGGGTGCGAGCTTGGCAGCTTTCATCATGCCCATAGCTGAGAAAACGCCCAAAGCACGCGCTTCATAGGTTGATGTGGTCACGACACCTCGTCCGACGTAATCACGCAATTTAGAATAAATGCGCGTGCCATCTGCACCGATTGCGGGATGATGTGCGGTTCGACCACCAATAACAACCGCCTGACCTTTGAGTTCAGGGTAGCGTAGTAATTCAACCGATGCGTAGAACGCATCCATGTCGAGATGGGCGATGCGGCGAGTTGAGAGTGTCACCGCGAGAAGCTCTCTGTAGACTTAGGCAGCTTGTGCCGCAGTCGCGCAATGAGGGCACGACACACCCTCAACATACAAGGGAGATAGTTGTTCACGAGGAGTGACCACCGCGCGACACGCAAAACATTGCCGAGTTTCTGTTTCTTCCAGATGAGGATTGAGAGCGGTACGATGATCAAACACAAAGCAATCACCTTGGTAGTGCGCACCACCGACATCTTCAAAGTAGCGCAGGATACCGCCTTCTAGTTGATACACACTTTGATAGCCGATATTTTTCATGTGAATCGCGGCTTTTTCGCAGCGTATGCCGCCAGTACAAAAAGTCACGATGGTTTTATCGTTAAGCTCATCCTTGTGTTTTTCTATCACCTCAGGGAATTCGCTAAATTTAGTAATGCGGTAGTCAATCGTATTTTCGAAGGTACCTACATCAACTTCAAATGCATTGCGTGTATCCACCATCACTACGGGTCGGCCAGTATCATCTTTGCCATTATCCAGCCAGCGCTTTAGATCGGTAGCGGTGACAGCAGGGGCACGTCCTAGCTCGGGCTTAATCAAGGGGTGCTTCATAGTGATGATTTCGCGTTTCAATCGCACCAGCATGCGGTTGAAAGGTTGCTTTTCCGAGAAGCTTTCTTTGACTTCGATATCCGCGAAGCGTGGGTCGCTGCGCAGCCAGCTAAGAAATTGATCGATGCTTTCGCGTGCACCTGCCAAAAACAGATTGATGCCTTCAGGCGACAGCAAAATAGTGCCTTTTAGCTCCAATTCCGCGCAGATAGCCTGAAAGCGCGGGCGTCGCGCCTCGGTGTCGTCGAACGTAATAAATTTATAAGCGGCGATATTAACGATGGGGGTAGCTGACTGCATATAAAAAACCCTGTGAATTCAAGGACAAGCAATATTATAAGCGCCACACATAGCAAATTTCACACTGATTTTAGCGATCGTAGGTGCCTTCCCAAAGGGTAAAATACGGGTATGAGCGCACCGCATTTTATTCACCTTCGTTTGCATTCCGAATTTTCTATTGCGGATGGATTGGTACGCATCGACGATTTGGTTGAGGCTGCTGCATCTGATAAGCAAGCAGCGATTGCTGTCACAGATTTGGCCAATTTATTTGGCATGGTGAAGTTCTACTCCGAGGCACGTTCCAAAGGTATCAAGCCGATTATTGGCTGCGATGTGTGGATTACCAATGATGACGAGCGCGACAAGCCGTTTCGTTTATTGTTGTTGGTTAAAAATCACAGCGGTTACTTGCAACTGTGCGACTTACTGTCGCGTGCATGGCTGACTAATCAGTATCGTGGTCGCGCAGAGATTCGTATCGACTGGTTACAAGCGCTTGAACAAAAAGACGGCTTGATCGCACTGTCAGGATTTCATTTAGGTGATATTGGGGTTGCGCTGGAAAATGGCAATGCTGAATTAGCTGAGCGTTGCGCTCAGCGCTGGGACACTATTTTCCCCGGAAATTTTTATATCGAAATTCAGCGTAGTGGTAACCCTCGTTTAGAAAATCTCTTACGTCGCTTAACGCATCTGGCGGCTAAGCTTAGCTTGCCAGTCGTAGCAACGCATCCCGTGCAATTTATCAAGCCTGAAGAATTTACGGCCCATGAAGCGCGCACCTGTATTTCAGAAGGTGAAATTCTCGCAAACACACGTCGTCCAAAACGTTTCACTGCTGAGCAGTATTTCAAGACGCAAGCAGAAATGGCTGAACTGTTCGCCGATCTTCCCGCTGCGCTAGCTAACAGTGTGGCGATCGCGCAGCGTTGCAACTTATCACTGACCCTAGGTAAAGCGCAGTTACCCGATTTCCCAACACCGAATGGGATGACGATTTCTGATTACTTAGTGGCACAGGCCAAAGAAGGTTTGGAAAAGCGTTTGCTGCAGTTGTATCCGGAAGAAAGTCTGCGTCAAGAAGTGCGTGAGCGCTATGAGTCACGATTATTGTTTGAAACAGACACCATCATCAAGATGGGTTTTCCTGGTTACTTCTTGATTGTTGCCGATTTCATTCAATGGGCGAAGCATCATGGCGTGCCTGTTGGGCCAGGTCGTGGATCGGGTGCAGGTTCATTGGTAGCGTATTCGTTGGGAATTACCGATCTCGATCCGCTGAAATACAACTTACTGTTTGAGCGCTTTTTAAATCCTGAACGTGTATCGATGCCGGACTTCGATATCGACTTTTGTCAGGAAGGGCGCGATCGCGTTATTCAATACGTGAAAGAGCGTTACGGTAAAGACGCTGTTTCTCAGATTGCGACTTTCGGCACGATGGCCGCCAAGGGTGCGGTCAGGGATGTGGGCAGGGTGCTGGATTTTGGCTATAACTTTTGCGATGGCATATCCAAATTAATTCCTTTCAAGCCTGGCAAACTAGTAACGATTGCCGACGCGCTGAAAGAAGAACCACTCTTAAAAGAACGCCAAGAAAATGAAGAAGAAGTAAGGCAATTGCTGGAACTCGCGCAACAAGTTGAAGGTATCGCGCGTAACGTCGGTATGCATGCGGGTGGCGTGTTGATTGCGCCGGGTAAGCTTACTGATTTTTGTCCGCTCTACACGCAAGGGGTGGATGGTGGTGTCATATCTCAACTCGATAAAGACGATGTTGAGGCGATAGGTTTAGTTAAATTCGACTTTTTGGGTTTGACCACACTCACTATCCTAGATCGCACTGTGCAAAATATCCGTGCCATGGATGCCTCGTTGGCAGACTTTAGTTTAGAGACTTTGCCGCTGAATGATCGTCCTACCTATCAGTTGCTGACACAGGCAAAAACAGTCGCCGTTTTCCAGCTTGAAAGTCGCGGCATGCAAGGCATGCTTAAAGATGCGCGGCCCGATCGATTTGAAGACATCATCGCCTTGGTGGCCTTGTATCGTCCGGGTCCTATGGATTTGATTCCAGATTTTTGTCGACGCAAACACGGTGAGCGATTCGATTATCCTGATCCGCGAACTGAGTCTATCCTCTCTGAGACTTACGGCATCATGGTCTATCAAGAGCAGGTGATGCAGATGGCGCAGGTAATCGGTGGTTATTCACTCGGTGGCGCTGACTTATTGCGTCGTGCCATGGGTAAAAAGAAACCTGAGGAGATGGCGCAGCATCGTCAGATTTTCCGTGATGGCGCAGCAACCAATGGTTTAACTGAGCAGAAGGCCGATGAAATTTTCGACCTGATGGAAAAATTCGCAGGCTACGGTTTTAATAAATCGCATGCTGCTGCCTATGCCTTGCTCTCATATTACACCGCGTATTTAAAAACCCATCACCCTGCCGCTTTTATGGCCGCCAACTTATCGCTGGCCATGGATGACACGGATAAGATAAAAATTCTCGCTGAAGATGCAAGCGTTATTTGTGGACTGACCCTGCTACCACCCGACATTAATCAATCAGACTATCGCTTCACACCCGTGGCGGAGCCGGGCAAAAAAGCTGATCGTATTCGTTATGGTCTGGGTGCCATCAAAGGATCGGGGCAGAATGCGATTGAGGCGGTTGTCGCTGCACGCAAAGAAAAACCCTTTACTGATTTATTTGATTTTGTGCGCCGAGTAGATAAACGCCAAATCAATCGCCGTACGATTGAATCTCTGATTAAAGCGGGTGCGTTTGATTGCTTGGGTGTGAATCGGGGTGTCTTGCTCGCATCCGTTGGTTTGGCGATGGAAAGTGCAGAGCAAGCCGAAGCCTCAGCCCATCAAGTTAGTTTGTTTGATATAGCGGATAGCCAGTTTGATGATAGTCCTGAGTATGTGAATGTTCCTGAGTGGAGTGAAAAACAAAAACTCACTGAAGAAAAAACGGCGCTCGGATTTTATTTGTCCGGTCACTTATTTAATGCCTATGTTGAAGAGGCAGCAAAATTTGCGCGTACGCGCTTAGTCGATCTGAAGCCTGCGCGCGAGCCTAAGCTTATGGCGGGTATTATTTCTGGCGTGCGTACTCAGATGACCCAGCGCGGCCGTATGCTGATTGTTACGCTTGATGACAATACGGCTCAAGTCGAAGTGACGGTGTATAGCGAAATTTATGAAGCGAATCGTTCTTTATTTCGTGAAGATGAATTTTTAGCTGTGCAAGGCAAAGTCGCTGAAGATCGTTTTTCCGGCGGTCTACGTATTACCGCTGATCGAGTGATGGATATTGCGACCGCGCGAGCAAATTTTGTTAAAGCTTTGCGTTTGTCCATGAATGGTCAGGCCGATGCAGCAAAACTACGCGAATTGATTACACCGTTTCAGCAAAACGAAGCCTCGTGCCCTATCGTGGTT
>JBEDHZ010000080.1:0-8875 GCA_041173845.1 Pseudomonadota bacterium | reverse complement strand
TGCTTATGCACCAGGATACCTTTGTACGCGAAAAATTTCTTAGTGCTTACAAATATTTGGAAGATGAAGGCGATTCCTGGCGTGGCCGTAAAGAATATATTTTTAGTTTTTACGGATTTATCGACTTCTTTGGAACGATGCCTTTCTACATGCAGCTCTTGTTCCCTGGTCTCGATTTACGCTTCCTGCGTTTATTCCGCCTGATGCGTATCTTTAAGCTATCACGCTATAACAGCGCACTGTCTGATCTGGCTGAAGCAGTCAAAACAGAACGTGATTCATTCACATCAGCTATGTTCTTGTTGTTAATTTCCTGCTTGTTGTGTTCTTCCTTGATCTATATCGCTGAAGGTCACCTGCAACCCGAAGTTTTCCCATCGATTCCAGCCACCATGAAGTGGTACCTGCTGACTATTATCTCTGGCTGGGGCAATGTGGAGCCGTTGTCCTTGGTTGGTACTGTACTGGTGATTTTGACCCAAGTACTCGGTATTGCGCTGGCTGCGATTTTGACGGGTGTTGTAGCGACCGCCTATACCACTCAAGTTGAGCGACGCCAGGTCATGTATGAAATGGCGATACGCGAAGTATTAGCCGATGGAGTTGTCACTGAAGAAGAACAAAATCATCTTCATCAGTTACAACATCAGTTTGGTATGAGTGACGAACAAGTCGAAGCGATTGCACGGCAAGTCAGAGAAGAAAACGAACAACAGCAAAATAAAGTAGCTGCCCGGGCTTAAGTCTAGACCCAGTTACATAGGAAGACACGGAATGGAATTTTTTCAGCAGTTAAGCTGGGTCATCATCGGCCAAATTATCCTGATCGATATTTTGCTCGGCGGTGACAACGCTATCGTGATTGCGCTCGCCTGTCGCCATCTACCTGCTGATGTACGCATGAAAGGTATTGTTTACGGTACTGCAGGTGCGATTCTTATCCGCATTTTGTTGATTAGCTTTGCTGTAACGTTGCTGACTTTGCCTTACCTGAAGTTAATCGGCGGTTTCCTTTTACTTTGGATAGGCTTGAAGCTCCTGACTGAAGAGGGTGACGATGCCGGTGATATTAATGGCGGAGACCGCTTAAGCACCGCTATCAAGACCATCATCGTCGCAGATCTCGCCATGAGTATCGATAACGTCATCGCCGTGGCGAGTGCAGCTGAACAAGCGCAAGCTGATCACAAACTCGTACTCGTCATCTTCGGGATCTTAATCAGCATTCCAGTCGTTGTCTGGGGCAGCTCTATAGTCCTTAAGATTATGGATAAAGTTCCTGCCGTTGTTACAGGAGGTAGTGCCCTGCTAGGCTACTTAGGTGGAGAGATGATCGTTACAGATACGGCAATTCAAGACAAAGTAACTCAGCTATTGCCTATAACGGCATTAGATTTCCCTGCGCTGGATGTGCGGCTGAGTCTGTCCGGCATAATTGGCGCAATACTTGTGCTAGTGGGTGGCTGGTGGATTTCACAAAAATCCACCACGAAAGAAGCCGATGTCGTTCAACACGAAACTGAAATGAACTAACCATTTCGTTTCGGGTCGTTGAAAATTACATCACACGCCTTTTATTTTCGTACTGCGGAAAATACATAGCGATTCAGACTGAAAAAATACTGCCCTTTATCACCCTGCTTTTTCAAGTCAGTCTGCCACTCACTAATGTCCTCAGCTGACAAACCATTTCGACCCGCTGCAAAGTTGCCGATCACTTTCGACATACCTATGCTGTAAGTGTGGGGGTCATAAGCCAGATTCACCAGCGGAATCACATCAACTTTTACTTCATCAAAACCTGATCGCTCCATGCGTTGCTTGAGTGTGCGCGGTAACTGTGGCTCGGGAATGTGCTGATTCCAGGTGTCGATGACACGACGCATACGCGCATCATCCGAACTGGCCCAGACACATGATTCCCAATCGGTATCCACTAGCAAAACACGACCACTAGGTCGTATGACGCGTGCTAATTCAACCAGCGCAGCATCAATGGCTTCAACATACTCATAGACTTGTGTCGCTAAAGCGATGTCAAAGCTGCCGTTGTCATACGGCATACTCAAAATATCGCACTGAGAAAAACTCACCTGAGGTAAATTTTCACAACGCTTTAAAGCAATCGCTAACATTGGCGCTGCGATATCTACACCGATCACTTTACCTGTCGTACCAATCTGCTGCGCCAGCGCCTGCGTTGTTAGGCCAGGCCCGCAACCTATATCCAGTGCTTTTTCTCCCGCATGCGGCGCTAACATGGCTAACACTTTGTCGCGCTGTGTGGCGACATCCGGTGTCAGATAAACCGCTTCAATTTGACGCGAGGTCTCTTCATCAAATTGATCTTCTGCACTGGGAGCGACATGCTGATTCATTGTAATTTTTCCTCTTTATAGTGATCTGCCATCAACGCAACACCTACTACACCAACCACAGCGCCAAACATAACGTAAAAAGCAGGTGCCAGCGGTGTACCTGTTACGCGAATTAACCAAGTAACGATTAACTGCGCAAACCCACCAAACAACATCACCGCAAAATTGTAAGCTAACGCCAGACCGGTCGAGCGTGTATGCACTGGAAACTGCTCAGCCAACGCCGTTGATATAGGGCCAAAAGCAATCGCCACCGTTGTGCACAATACGATTTGCATAATGGCGAGACGTACTACAGTTGGTTCTGCCTGCAACCATGCGAACAAGGGATAAGGCAAAACAAAATAACAAAGCATCGCAAGAAAGAGTACCGGCTTACGTCCGATACGATCACTCAGCACACCAAAAAATGGTATTGCAACGGTGAGGCAAATTAGTCCCGCTACTTGCGCAGCAAAGGCATCAGCCAAGGGGATTTTCAGCTGCGTTTTTGCGTAGGTGGGCATATAAATCAGCACTACGTAATACATGATGGTGCCGGCCACTACCAAACTAAAACATGCCAAAATACTGCGCTTATGCTCACGCCACAGTTGTACCAAACCGATTCGTTCTATCTCAGCTTGGCTTGCTTCGACAAAGGCTTCGGTCTCATCAAGGTAACGTCGGATATACAAACCCACGGGGCCAATCAACAAACCAAATAAGAAAGGCAAGCGCCAACCCCAGCTATCCATTTCTTCAGGCGTTAAGCTTTGCGTAATCAGCATACCCACCACCGCACCTGCCAATGCCGCCATGCTTTGACCCACCATCTGCAATGAGCCAAAAAATCCACGCCGGCCAGCTGGTGCACTCTCCACTAAAAATGCCGTGGCACTAGCGAACTCACCTCCGGTGGCCATACCTTGTAACAATCGAGCTAACAAAATAATGATGGGTGCAGCGACACCAATGGCGGCATAGGTCGGCGCAAAAGCAATCATGGCAATCGAGATCGTCATCAAAAATATGATGAGTTGTAGTGCAGCTTTGCGCCCTTTTCTATCGGCATACATACCAATCAGTACACCCCCTATCGGGCGCATGAAAAAGCCGACGCCAAAGGTGACCATCGTCAATAACAATGAAGCGTATTCGCTATCAGCAGGGAAAAATAAGCGCGAAATGATGACGGTCAAAAATCCGTACACCACAAAGTCATACCACTCGAGTGCATTACCAATAACGGCAGCAACGATCTGGCGCAAAGCGACGGGTTTAGTTTGCATAAGCAGTCTTAAAAACGAATCGGAGGGAAAGGCTGGCTGCTATCCCAATGCCAGCATGGTAACCGAGGTCGGAGTTGGAGTGGCGTTAGCGCGATTTGGCCTGGTATCTTTAGAATCCGCTACACTGCGCACCTTCGCCTACTGCTCATTCTGGGAGTGTTATATGCCTTTGTTGATTCTGGGACTCATACTCTTTATCGCCGCTCATTCAACCCGTATTTTTACCGATGACTGGCGCTCGCACATGCTGGAACGCTTGGGTGAAAAACCTTGGAAAGGGTTGATTACGGTGGTATCGATTGCCGGTTTTGTACTGATGATCATAGGATACGGAGAAGCGCGACTGGTACCCGTGCCGTTGTGGGAGCCACCAATCTTTACCCGTCATATCTCGATAGTGCTGAATTTATTTGCTTTCCTGTTATTAACCGCCGCCTATGTGCCACGCAACATCATCAAAGCAAAAATAGGTCACCCTATGATTGCGGGCGTGAAAATCTGGGCGCTCGCACATTTATTAGCCAATGGTAATTTGGCTGATGTAGTTCTGTTCGGCAGCTTATTGGTTTGGGCCGTGCTGGATTTTCGTGCTTCACGCCAACGTGATCGCGTCAACGAGATTGTCTACCCAGCTGCAACGGTAATCGGCACCATGGCTACATTGGCCATTGGTGCTATCGCTTGGTATGTTTTCTTGCAGTGGCTGCACGTGCGCTGGATAGGCGTTAGCCCACTAGGAGCTATTGCATCGTAATACGTGTGACTGAGACTACTTTATTAATTCAAGAACACATTAGTCGTATCGATTCGGGCACAGGGAGTGCTCGAATCCCTCCACCCTCTTTGTCAGCGGCAAATATTCTGACCTCGTTACAGGTCATGATCTCTACATCATCACGCAGGATTCGATAATTCTGCACAAAACTTTTGTTACGCCATTCCGTAATCGAGGTATGAATCGCCAGCACATCGCCATAACTGGCAGTTCGAATAAAGCTAGCTTGCGTATCGACCAGAGGGGTGCCTATCAAGCCCATGGTTTTCGCCGTCTCATGCCAAGGCGGCACGCCACATTCGATAAAAAAATGGCGAGAAGCCGCATCGATCCAGCGAAAAAAATTGGGAAACCAAACAATCCGCGCCGGATCACAATCACCAAATTCTACGTGCACGGTATACACCACGGTCTTGCTCATACTGTTCCTCATTAACTGCTTATCATTAAATGCTCATTATTAAGTATTTCGACTACGCTTCATCCAACGTATCGGCTGTGCTTTGATAGGTCGTGCTGGCGCACCGAGTTCTTTTAATACTCGATCTAATTGTGTACCCGCCTCATCCGTGAGTGCTGCTTCACGCGCTTGTCGTATCGCAGTAGCGCGTTCTGCTGCCGTTGTACGCTTATCATTAGCGAGGTGACGTATCACGTGCAGCAAATTATCGCGACCTCGATGATTCGTTTCACCATAGCCTTTCATCAATCGGCCGCACAACGCTAACTCATAGCCTAACTGCCAATCTTCCGCTAAGCCTGTAGTTAGCGCCCTCAACCATTCTTCAATCAGCATCTGCTCTTCGGCATAACGACTACTAAAGGGTCGAATATATTTACATGTAGCGAGTAAACGTAAAAGTAACGTACCCAATACCGTATGCGAGGCGAGCTTTACAGGCATAGCCCAAGGCTCTCTTCCTTCTGCTACACGTTGTGCATCCCACGCCAACAATCGATCAGCAGCAGGCTTCGGTAATAAACCAGCAATTTCTGGCACACCTGGTTTGAAGTGTTCATACACCGCTAGTACATCACCCGATTTAACACCGACTTCACGTCGCACTCGCACAGTCCGTGATGCGCGACTTTTTAAATCGGCGACGCGAACAATGTCATCAAACGACATCCATAAAGCCAACCAGCGGGATACTTCACGGGTCAGTTGCATTCCATGCAGATCATCAGGGTCGGCACGATGTTCTGCATCAAGTAAGCTACGCACACGCGACAAATATAATTTTCCGTAGGTGGTGCCTTGATACTCTTTCACTCGCAACCAACCCAAACGAAGCATGTCGTTAATTTGTGTGGGAAAGCCTTCTAGTTCGGGTAATTTTTTTTCTGAATTATCTATCGAATCAAGGAGATGCTGTGCTTCCTCCGCTTGCTGCTTAGTCTGTGTAATTATTTGCCAGGCCGCTGCAAAACCTTGCAGGCTTGCCTGTGCACCGCGCCCGCCTTCACGTATGACGTCTTCGCAGATAGCACGATCAAGGGGCAACACACCACTCGCAGCCAATGCACCTAACATGACTGCACTCACGACCGTAGAATTTTCAGTTGCAACACGCTGCATATCAAATGCATGATGAACTCGACTTACAGACTGCACCAACGCGAGCAAAGCAGCGCTATCCAAACGACCATCACCCATGGCTGTGCGCTCCGCTGTAGTGAATGTGCGTGAGGTAGAGGTAATGAATACCGTGCGATCGGAAGAAGGCAAACCATTACTCGCACACCGCGCAGCTTCTAACAACTCTGAAGCAATCACACCATCGAGCGAACCAGGTATGGGGTTCAAACTAAACACCGGTTTACGCCCGGCAAGCTGAGCAACGGGTACGGGATAGAGCTCAAAAAAATACGTAGTCGCTCCTGTGCGTTGTGCCACACCGGGAATGGAGGTCGCCTGAGCAGCATAGCCACCCTTACGCGCGATCTCCATTAACCAATCACTTAATACGCCACCACCCTCACCGCCTAAGGCGCAGATCAATACCGACAAAGGACGCGGAGCATGGGTCGATGAATCCATTGCGTTATTCAAACTCATGCTGGCTGCACCCAACGCAGCAGTAGCTGTCTAAAGCTTGCGAAAAGCTTTTCATGCCAATGCGCATTTTGAATAACTTCGGCGCGATAAAAACTCGGACACAAGGTCGCTGCATGCGCATTTTCTCCACAAAGACCACAGCCAACACAACCATCTAGCACGGTCGCTACCGGATCGACTTTGAGTGGATCTGGATTGTCTTTCAGTGTCAGCGTAGGACAAGCAGACAAGCGTATACAAGCATGATCGCCGTTACACACATCTTCATCGACGCCATATTTCACTCGCATCACGCGCTGCCCACGCGATAAAAGATCGGCTAGCCATGGGCGAATACGGCGCTGCCGTTCTAGCTGGCATTCGCCTTCGGCGATGATAACTTTCAAACCACTAAAATCAGTTGTCAGTGCTTCTTTCAGCACATCGCGCATGGCAGCTACCCGATACGAATGCACGGTGCGCATCCACTGCACACCAATACCTTTGAGCGTATCTTCTATGGTTCGATTGTTGGCCGTGAGACTAGCTAGTTTGTCGTGCGCGTGAATTTTCGACGAGCTGTTAGGCGTAGAAATAATATCTTGCGTACCGGTTGCCGAGGTATAGCCATTTTTAAAAATCAGTAAGACCGCATCATCACCATTGAAGAGTGCTGATTGCACACCGGTGAGTAGGCCGTTATGCCAAAAACCACCATCACCCATAATCGACAGAACGCGTCGTTGCATCATCGGTGAGACGCCCGCCCGACTGGCTAAGCTCATGCCATAACCGAGTATGGAATGCCCCATAGAAAATGGCTCGAAGGTCGCAAAGGAATGGCAACCAATGTCAGCGGCAATGTGAACGTCACCCACTTCTTTCTGCGCTAATTTCAATGCTGAAAAAACGGGACGCTCTGGACAACCTATGCAAAAGCCTGGTGGTCGTGCAGGCAAGGTTTTATCAAGCTTAGCGGCCATGCTATGACGACGAGCTACGGTGGCATCAATCACAGTCTTCACTACATCCGTATCGACGTCAGGTAAATGTCGTGCAAAAAACTGCTGCAGACCACCCATCATGATTTCAGGCGTTAACTCACCTGCTACTGGCAGCATATCTTTACCGTGCAATCGCGTGGGCAAATCACGTCTGTTCAGTAATGTAGCAATCTCTTGCTCTATATATTCTGGCGCACCTTCTTCGAGTACTAGAACAGCTTTTTTATTTTGTACAAACTGTGCAATTTGATCGGGTACGAGCGGGTAAGTGACATTCAATACCAAAATAGGTACCTGGGTCTCACCAAACGCATCGGCCAGACCGAACTGCTGCAAGGAACGCAGCAAAGCATTACTCAAACCACCTTGAACAATAATTCCTACAGATTCATGCTGGCCAGAAAAGATTTCGTTCAATTGATGATCGAGTATGTACTGACGCGCTGCGGGAATACGATGTTCAAGTTTGCGTTTTTCGTGACCGAAGGTAACGGGTGGATGAGCTAAGCGTGAATAATCAAACGGTGCCGGCTCAGCCATTAGCGATTTTGTAGATACCTTCGCTGTGCGATTGTCTTTGCACACAAAACTGCCGCGCACATGACACGCGCGAATACGCAATTCCATCATGGCTGGCATGTTCGACGCTTCTGACATCGCAAATGCATGCTCCACCATGTTCACCATGACCGATAATTCCGGACGCGGATCGAGCAGCAGCATGCAGGATTTCATCGCATAGGCATGGGTGCGTTCCTGCACCACTGATGCACCCTCGCCGTAATCTTCGCCAATCACCATCAAGACACCACCGGTCACACCAGGTGATGATAGATTGGCTAGGGCATCAGCCGCGACATTAGTGCCAACAATGGATTTCCAGGTAACGGCACCCCGCACTGGATAATGTATAGACGCTCCCAGCATGGCGGCGGCAGAGGCTTCATTCGAACATGCTTCGACTTGTACACCCAGCTCACCAACGAGCTCGCGCGCTTGCACCATAACATCCAGCAAATGCGATACGGGGGCGCCTTGATAGCCGCCGATATAACTCACCCCCGATTGCAGCAAGGCCTTGGTAATCGCCAAAATGCCCTCACCATGGAAAACATCCCCCTCTCCGAGCTTGAGTTGCTGTATCTGCTTAGCGAAGGATATTTCCATAATGATAAATAAACGCGAATGTAATTAAAACGGCAAAAAATTTACGTCGTTTGAAAGAATTGATAGGCAAAGCTCAAGAAACCAAGGCGCATGATAATCGGTCTGTATGTAAGTGGGTATATGAATGACAAGCAGATTAACGAGTATTTACAAGCCTTCATGATGAGATTTATTTTCAAATAATTATCGCGTGAAGAAAAATTTGCTCCCCAACAAAGGCGCCTATATTATTGAGTTTAAAT
>JBEDHZ010000079.1:0-9459 GCA_041173845.1 Pseudomonadota bacterium | reverse complement strand
TCGAGCCTCAACAAAGGCCATGTGCAAACTAACTTCAAGTTCCTGGGCGATCATGCTTCCTCCATCACACACTGCAGCGGGTGCCCAGCCTTACGGGCATGGGTTAAAACGAGTTCTACTTTTGTGCTGGCAATATCCTTGGGATAAACCCCGCACAATCCTTTACCATCACGATGCACTTTCAACATAATTTGTGTAGCGTTCTCACGGTCTTTGTTGAAATATTCTTGAATGATAGCGACCACGAATTCCATCGGGGTGTAATCATCATTAAGCAACAGCACCTGATACATGGAAGGCGGCTTAACCGCCTCCTTTTGCTCCTTGGTAATCAGGGCCGTGCCGTTATCATTCTCTTCGTTAGTTGCCATGCTTCTATTCTAATGCTTTCATCTACCTGCGTAACAGGTTAAACCAGTCATATCCATGCACTTACGCCGATATTACGCGCTTTCCTCGCTATGCGCAGGGCGCCTTTTGGCAATTAACTTGACTTTTAGATTTTTTACGCGAACAATGCAAAAGATCAATAAACGTGCGGGTTGGCACTAATTGATATAGGAGGAGCAATAATAAGAGGGGGCAGCGTTACGCGAGGCTTCTTGCTTTTAGGGCTCGTGTGATTCGTTCTTAAAGAAAGACGCTTTTTATGGCAACTGGTACTGTAAAGTGGTTTAACGACGCCAAAGGCTTCGGTTTTATCACTCCGGATGATGGTGGCGAAGATCTGTTCGCGCACTTTTCCGCGATTCAGATGAATGGCTTCAAAACCCTCAAAGAAGGGCAAAAAGTATCGTTCGAAGTAACGCAAGGCCCCAAAGGCAAGCAAGCTTCTAACATTCAAAACGCCTGATTACCCATTAGGACCCTCTCAAAAACCCCTGGCAAAACCGGGGGTTTTTATTTTGTGGCTTAGGTCCGTCTCGCTGCAATGAACTGAGAATTTATCGAAATAAGTTGCTCAGTCCATTGAGCAAGAGCTAAGCCGATCCAGTAATTACATATTTGAAATCATTACGTCGCCAAATCCCGAGCAAGACACCTGCGTCGCACCTTCCATCAAACGGGCAAAGTCATAGGTGACTTTTCTGGACGTGATGGATTTCTCCATCGAACTAATTACCAAATCAGCCGCCTCAAACCATCCCATGTGGCGTAACATCATCTCAGCTGAAAGAATCAGCGAACCTGGGTTGACGTAATCCTTACCGGCATATTTTGGTGCAGTACCATGCGTCGCTTCAAACATCGCTACCGAATCGGACAAATTCGCACCAGGCGCAATACCAATACCGCCAACCTGTGCTGCCAGTGCATCAGAGATGTAATCACCGTTCAAGTTCAATGTAGCAATGACGCTGTACTCGTTCGGACGCAATAAAATCTGCTGCAAGAATGCATCTGCGATCGAATCCTTGACGATGATGTCTTTACCGGTCTTAGGATTCTTGAAGGTGCACCATGGACCGCCATCAATCAGCGTCGCACCAAACTCTTTTTGAGCCAGTGCATAGGCCCAATCACGGAAGCCACCCTCGGTGTACTTCATGATGTTGCCTTTGTGGACGATCGTCAGAGAAGGCTTGTCGTTATCAATCGTGTACTGAATAGCTTTGCGGACTAGGCGCTCCGTACCCTCACGTGACACCGGCTTAACACCAATACCTGAAGTTTGCGGGAAACGAATCTTCTTCACGCCCATTTCCTTGATCAGGAAATCGATAACTTTTTTTGCGCCATCCGTACCTTCTTGCCACTCGATGCCAGCGTAGATATCTTCTGAATTCTCACGGAAGATCACCATGTCTGTTTTTTCAGGCTCACGCAGTGGCGAAGGTACGCCCTTGAAGTAACGAACTGGACGCAGACAAACATACAGATCCAATTCTTGGCGCAGCGCAACGTTCAATGAGCGAATGCCACCGCCGACTGGTGTGGTCAATGGACCTTTGATAGATACGACATAGTCCTTCAGGACTTTCAGTGTTTCTTCTGGAAGCCACACATCGGGGCCGTACACCATGGTCGATTTTTCACCAGCATAAATTTCCATCCAGCTGATTTTGCGTTTGCCGCCATAGGCCTTGGCGACTGCTGCATCAATCACTTTAATCATCACTGGACTAATATCAACGCCCGTGCCATCACCTTCAATATAAGGAATAACCGGGTTGTCAGGCACATCGAGAGAATAGTCAGCTTTGACCGTAATTTTCTTACCCTCGGCGGGCACTTTAATATGTTGATACATCGTTATCTCCGAAGATTTTGGCGGATACAGAAATTGTATTTTGCGTCTTGTGAACAGCAAAGCACTTTAATTCAATTCTACACACTGCGGTTGACATGTCTTATATAAGACATAAGACTGCTTTTCACATTATGCACTAGAATTTCGCGGTTCGCCATACAAACAAGTGTGACACGATACGCAGGATAAACTCTATTTATATAAGTTTCTCGTCCCATCAGACATGACCCACACTTGCTAAAAAATCCCTCATGTCATTGATTTTATTCAATAAACCCTTCGGTGTAATGAGCCAATTCTCGGCTCACGAAACTCGTAAAACACTAGCTTCGTACATTGACTTGCCGAATGTATACCCGGCTGGAAGACTGGATGCGGACAGCGAGGGCTTGATGCTGTTAACGGATAACGGTCAGCTGCAACAAGAGATTAGCCACCCTGACTATGGCAAGGAAAAGACTTATCTGGTCCAAGTCGAGGGCTCGCCGATTGAAAGCCAACTTCAAGCCCTTAGACAGCCGATTGATTTAGGCGACTTCACTACCTTAGGCAGTCGAGCTAGCCTTATCGAAACGCCCAATTGGTTATGGCAACGCGACCCTCCGGTGCGTGAACGCAAAAGCATTCCCGATGCATGGCTAGCGATCACGCTGACTGAAGGTAAAAATCGCCAGGTCCGCCGAATGACTGCAGCCGTTGGCTTACCAACGCTCAGATTAATTAGAAGTTCGATAGGCCCCTTCTCTCTCGCCAATCATCCTCTGTGGCCCGGCGAATGGCGAGTCATCAACGAGGAAGAATGGAAATAACAGCTCCGCATTTCTGATTGATGCCTTTACTCAGTTAGGCAATTACGCAGTTACAATTCCAAAATGAAAATTCAAGCTTCAAAAGTTACATGCAACTAAACTTGACTAGCAAGACGCCTGTTTCCGTATTACCTCAGCAACTTACATCACCCATAATGAAAAAAATCATGTTTGCTGCGCTATGCGCGCAGCTGGTTATCAGCTCTCAAGCACACGCCCAGCAACGGTTTCCTGTCACTACGCTCAACATCGGTATACATCTGGTCCAAGCGGAAGTAGCGCTTCGAGAAGAAGAGCGCGCTCAAGGTCTTATGTACCGCGAAAAAATGGGCGTGAATGAAGGCATGATCTTTCGTTTTCCCGAAAGCCGAATGGTTTGTATGTGGATGAAAAATACGCCACTTCCGCTTTCAGTGGCCTTCATTGACGAGTCTGACACCATTATCAATATTGAAGATATGCAGCCGCAGACTCAAGATGCTCACTGCACAAAAAAACCAGCGCGGTATGCGCTGGAAATGAATCAGGGATGGTTCAAACAAAAGAATCTCAAACCCGGCACTAAGGTTGGCGGCCTGCCAAAATAAAAAACCCGCCAGGCATTCAACCTAACGGGTTTTTAAATACTTTGACTACTTCACCTGGATAAACCAGGCCGCAATATTAAGCCAAGGCTTTAATCGCAGCAGAAAGACGGCTCTTGTGACGAGCTGCTTTGTTTTTGTGAATGATTTTCTTGTCAGCGATACGATCGATTACAGACACTGATGCCTGAAAAACTTGAGCTGCGGACGCTTTGTCGCCAGACTCAATAGCTTTACGAACGGCTTTGATCGCGGTGCGAAGCGTCGAACGCTGACTGGAATTATGCGCATTCAGCTTGACAGCTTGCCTAGCGCGCTTACGCGCTTGTGCGGTATTTGCCATGATTTGTTCCTGGTATAGAGCCGGGAGCACTGCTCCGAGCGGAATTTCGAAAAACGAAGATTATAGCGGGTTTTAATGACCGGGGCAAACATCTGGCAAGGCTGACAATGGGCTGAGGACAAGCAAATAGTAGAGACAAGCACAAAAATATTTTCTTTTTAATAAATAATCCTCATTACAGGCCACAAGATTGATGCTGCTTTGCTAAGCCTCCAGAAACCAACCTATCCGACCGACCTGCCGCAAAAGTCCTACCGCTATAATCGGTTGCCATGAATTTGCACAAAACGCTCGCCACCGTATCTGGCATGACGATGCTCTCTCGCATCACCGGGCTGGTCCGCGAGTTCCTGATCGCGCGAACTTTCGGCGCGTCGGTCTACACCGATGCCTTTTTCGTCGCCTTCCGTATTCCCAACCTACTACGCCGTTTATTTGCCGAAGGTGCTTTCTCGCAAGCCTTCGTGCCGATTCTCGCCGAGTACAAAAATCAGCGCGGCCCGCGCGCGACTCGCATTTTGGCTGACCATGTCGCCACGGTCATGTTTTGGGTCTTATTAGCCACATCCATAATTGGTGTGATTGCCTCGCCGGCTATCGTGCTGCTCATGGCGAGTGGCTTTGCGGCCGATCCGTTAGCCATGTCGCTCTCGGTGTCGATGACGCGCATCATGTTCCCCTACATTTTGTTTATGTCACTAGTCGCTTTGGCGGGCGGCATACTCAACACTTGGCGAGAATTTCGCGTACCTGCATTCACGCCGGTTTTACTCAATCTCTCATTTATTTTCTGCTCGCTATTAATTGCGCCCAGATTGTCACAGCCTGTTTTCGCTCTCGCTATTGCGGTGGTTATCGGTGGCGTATTGCAACTGGGACTGCAACTTCCAGCGCTGCGCAAAATCGGTATGCTGCCGCGTATCAGCTTGAATCCATTTGAGATATTGTCTGACGAAGGTGTTCGTCGCGTACTGAAACAAATGCTACCCGCAACCTTTGCTGTGTCGGCCGCGCAGATTAGCCTCATTATTAACACCAACATCGCGTCACATCTCACCGATGGAAGCGTGTCGTGGCTATCGTATGCCGATCGATTAATGGAATTACCCACAGGCTTATTAGGCGTCGCCCTAGGGACTATTCTTTTACCTAGCCTATCCCAAGCTAATGCTAGTGGCGATCAACGCGAATACTCTTCCTTGCTCGATTGGGGTCTGCGATTAACCTTTCTGCTGGCTATGCCTGCTGCAATCGCATTGATGGTTTTATCAGTACCCATTACCACCACACTATTTCACTACGGTCGATTTGATTCCTTATCGGTCGACATGACAGCACAAGCACTGGTCGCTTATGGCGTGGGGCTGATGGGGCTGATACTGGTAAAAATTTTGGCTCCCGGTTTTTATGCAAAACAAGATATCAGCACACCTGTAAAAATTGGCGTGGGCGTGCTGATTGCGACACAGCTGATGAATTTAATTTTTGTGCCTTGGATAGCGCATGCAGGACTGGCGTTATCCATAGGATTAGGGGCGACGTTCAACGCATTTTTTCTGTTTCTCATGCTGAGAAAAAATAAAATTTATCAACCCGAATCTGGCTGGCCTCTGTTCATTATTCAAATCCTTGGTGCTCTATTTATTCTCGCGGGCGTAGGCTTATGGATGGGATCGCAATTTGACTGGATTGCGCTGCACTCAGCTCCATGGACTCGTATCGGATTACTTTTCTTGATCGTCCTTATCTGCGCAGCGTGTTACTTCATAGCGCTATTGGCTATGGGTTTGCGCCTTACCGATTTCAAACGCGAATCAGCGTAAAGCACTAATTTCATGGCCGATTACGAATCACAACTTAAACCACTGGATTATTTTGCTTCTCTGGTTCAAGAAGAGAATGAAATTCCTTTGTTTGAAGCAGCACTCAGCATTGCGCAAGATGATGATCCCACTATCGATCTCAATCAATCGCAACTGGAGATGGACAAACTCGCGGTCCGCTTAAAGCGTCGCCTACCAGAAGATATTGCGCAAATACCCAAGCTACGATTATTGAATAATTTTTTCTACCAAGAGCTAGGCTTTGGTGGCAACCTCAATGATTACTACAATCCAGAGAACAGCTATCTGCATAAAGTACTCGCTAGCCGACGCGGAATACCGATCTCACTTGCAGTCATTTATATGGAGCTAGCCAGTCAGATAGGATTAAACGTAAAGGGAATTTCTTTTCCCGGCCACTTTCTGATGAAGCTCTCAGTCAGCAGTGGCGACATTATTCTTGATCCTGTAAATGGCAACAGCCTCTCACGCGAAGAGCTAGAAGAAAGGCTGGAACCTTATTTCGCCCAAGGCCGCAGCTCACATGAACCTTCGCTTGCAAGTTATCTCACAGATGCAAGCTCGCGAACGATACTGGTGCGCATGCTGCGCAACCTTAAAGCTTTATTTACTGAACATCCTCACTGGCAGCAATTTTTAAATGTTCAACAGCGATTAGTCATTTTGCTACCGGATGAAATTACTGAACGTCGAGATCGGGGCGTGGCTTTCGCGAATCTGGATTGCCCTAAAGCGGCTTTGAATGATATCGAGGCATATTTAGCAGAGTGCCCACAAGCTTCGGATGCCGTCTTACTACGTCAACAAGTAGCGCATTTGCGTGAAGCATCACGCAGGCTAAACTAATCTCAAAAACATTAGTTTTTAGTTTTAGCCTCAATAATTTCCCAGCGCTCTAAGCTATCCATTAGTAATTGATCGATTTCAGCAAACCGTTCACTCAGCTTCTGCGCCTCGGCAGGTTCTTTTGCGTAAATCGTCGAATCGGCTAGGCGCTCAGAAATTGTCGCTTGCTCAGCTTCCAGCGCGGCTATCTGCAAGGGTAATTGCTCAAGTTCACGCTGCTCTTTAAAGCTCAGTTTTTTTGCTTTGGATGTAGGCTCAGCAGCAAGCTCTTTAGTCTTGACTACTGTTTTAGAGGCTTCTTTTGCGGATGTGTTTAACGAAGCGCGGCTTACGCGCTCCCAATCGGCATAACCGCCAACATACTCTTTCCAAACACCTTCACCCTCTGCTACGACAACCTGCGTTACTACATTATCAAGGAAGGTTCGATCGTGACTGACGAGAAATACTGTTCCATCATATTCTTCGAGTAATTGCTCGAGCAACTCTAGCGTATCGATATCCAAATCATTAGTCGGTTCATCGAGCACCAACACATTCGCAGGCTTAGCAAATAAACGCGCCAGCAGTAGGCGATTTCTTTCGCCACCCGATAGTGTCCTTACGGGCGAGCGTGCGCGCTCAGGCGCAAAGAGAAAATCACCTAAATAGGTCATGACATGCTTACGCTGACCGTTAATCTCAACCCAATCACTGCCCGGTGAAATCGTTTCAACCAAACTAGTCTCATCATTTAATTGCTCGCGCATCTGATCAAAATAAGCCACCTGCAAACGCGAGCCTTGTCGCACCGTACCGGAATCCGGTGTTTCTTCACCGAGTATCAAACGCAGCAAGGTCGTTTTTCCTGCACCATTCACACCAATCAAACCTATCTTGTCACCTCGTTGAATGATGGCATTGAAGTGTTTAACAATGAAACGGTTATCGTAGGATTTATCAACATCAATCAACTCCGCGACGATTTTTCCTGAACGTTCGCCGGCAGCTAATTCTAGTTTGACTTGACCTTGTTGATCTCGACGTCGTGAACGCTCCAGGCGGAGCGCTTCCAGTCGGCGCACACGACCTTCGTTTCGAGTACGTCTAGCCTCAACTCCTTTGCGTATCCACACTTCTTCTTGTGCGAGCACTTTGTCAAACTTTGCGCTTTCTATATCTTCAATAGCCTGCTGTTCAATTTTTCTCGTTTGGTAAGCAGTGAAATTCCCAGGATAGGATTGCAAGCGACCGCGATCGAGTTCAACGATACGTGTTGCCACATTGTCGAGAAAGCGCCGATCATGCGTAATGAATAACAGGCTTCCGCGAAAATCTTGTAGCAAATCCTCTAGCCAGGCAATAGAAGAAAAATCTAAGTGGTTGGTTGGCTCATCCAGCAAAAGCACATCGGGTGCGCTCACTAATGCGCGTGCCAAAGCGACTCTTTTTTTCATGCCGCCCGACAGCGTACCCACCAGGCGCGCACGATCTAAATTTAATTTCTGCAGGGTGGTTTGAACCCGATTTTCTAAATTCCAGCCGTCCACCACATCGATACTCGATTGCAGTTGTTGCATCTTCTCTAAAAGATCGGAATCATCATCTGTACCCAACTGAGATGTGAGTTGCTCATATTGCGCAATCAACTCTAGCGCATTCGAAACACCCGCCGCAACGGTATCAAACACACTAGCCTGAGGATTAAATTCTGGCTCCTGCGCTACATACGCGATACGCAAACCCTGCTGAAAACTGAGCAATCCATCGTCTAATTTGGCTAGACCTGCAATCACTTTTAACAAAGAAGATTTGCCCGTGCCGTTGCGGCCAATTAAGCCGATGCGCTCTCCCGCCTCAAGTGAAAATTCGGTATGGTCTAGCAAGGCCACATGGCCAAAAGCTAGTTGCGCGTTACTAAGTGAGATAACAGACATGATAGGCGTGGGTCAAACTGCCGCGCACGGCGGTTTAGTCTAAAGATTGTGCAAGGCATCTATTGTAACTAGAAGGAATCGTTTCGACCTACGAAGATCTGATCTATACCCTTGCGCCACACGCTATAATCTTTAGAACGTGCGTTGACTCTGGGCCTAGGCTGTCGAAAAACCTTTAAAAATTTTCTTATTCATGCACAGGACCATATTTCAAACTCCTATCATCAACACGCTATTGCGGCAATTTTCAGTTATTTTTTTGCGTATCAGCGGTTGGAAAATAGAAGGTCATCTTCCTGCCGAGGCCAGTAAATGTGTTTTTATTGCTGCTCCACACACAAGCAATTGGGATCTTCCATTCACGCTAATGGTCGCTTTTGCATTACGCCTTAACATCTACTGGATGGGTAAAGCCAGCATTTTTCGATTTCCGTTTGGTGCTGTGATGCGTTGGCTAGGTGGTATTGCAGTCAATCGCGAGCAATCCAATAATTTGGTTGCCGCATCTGCTCAAGCACTGATAGCCGCTGATGGACCTGTGCAACTGGTTATCCCGCCGGAAGGTACTCGCAGCAAAACGCGCTATTGGAAGACTGGTTTTTATTACATCGCTCTTGAAGCGAAGGTGCCTATCCTGATGGCGTACATGGACTACTCACGGAAAATAAGTGGCATCGGCCCCTTGCTAACACCCACCGGCGATATTGAAAATGATATGCGGGTAGTTAAAGATTTTTACGCGCCGTTTAAAGGTAAAAATGCAGACCAGTTTGAACTCTCAAACTAACGTTCTACTGTTCTCACAATTATTGGTTACTTCCTTCAGGCTGATTTGCTACTTCATGAGTGAACAAAGTTATACATTA
>JBEDHZ010000078.1:9140-12304 GCA_041173845.1 Pseudomonadota bacterium | reverse complement strand
GACTAAAACACATAAGAACTTTTTCATAATTTACTCACATATTCCTAACTAAAAAGATTCCCACCGCTTCCAAGCAGCCCTGATAGCATTTGGATACTCTTTACGACCGCGACTGCCATTGTAGCGACCCAATGCTAAAAACAAGTCGCCACGTTCCATATCAATATACATACGCAAAATGTTGCAACCATAACGCAAATTAGCCTGCATATGAAACAGCCTAGACGGCTGGCCATCACCGATCACTCGCGTCCAAAAAGGCATAACCTGCATGTAACCTCGGGCCCCGACACTAGAAATTGCATACTTGCGAAATCCTGATTCGACTTGGATTAGCCCAAGTATGAGCGCCGGTTCTAAACCTGCACGGCGCGCCTCATACCAAAGTGTTTGCAAAAATTCGCTACGCACCATGGTATCTGGCATGCGACTGTGCAAACGTTTGGACACAGACTCCGACCAACGCTGCCACTCGATACGCTCTGCTTCACTGGCAAAATTCAAATGCGGCGGACGTGGATCGGTTATAGATCTGGCCAAGGCAAGTTTTATTGCATCGGCCAACACCTCTTCACGCTGATTACCGGCAGATGCATTCGACACTGCAACTAACAGCGCGATACCCATCAAAACAACCATCCTCGCGAGCAGCGATGACAGTCGTATCCTGATGGCGCGCTGCATACTTAAATCATCCTCGACCGAAGGAACGATAGTATGTCGCCACGAGCTATCGGAGTGGCGGCCTCATCTCGACGACCCTGATACTCCAGCAAGTCATCTTTTAAACTACGCTCACCTACGACAACTCTGTGCGGCACACCGATTAACTCCCAATCAGCAAACATAGCGCCCGGACGCTCTCCTCTGTCATCCAAGATCACATCGATACCCGCTTCAACTAGCAAGGCATACAGACTTTCTGTGGCCTCGCGTACGGCGTCACTGCGGTCATACCCTAGCGGACACAGCACCACTTCGAATGGAGCAATGGCGAGAGGCCAAATGATGCCCTTCGCATCAAAATTTTGCTCGATCGCCGCACCCAAAATTCGTGTGACGCCAATGCCATAGCAACCCATCTGCATCAGCTGCGGCTTGCCGTGTTCATCTAAGTAGCTAGCCTTCATATCCTCGGAGTAGCGCGTACCTAACTGAAATACATGACCTACCTCGATACCGCGCTGAACCTCTAATACACCTTTGCCGTCGGGCGATGCGTCACCCGCAATCACATTCCGAATATCCGCCACAACGGGCTCAGGCAAGTCACGTCCCCAATTAGCGCCGGTAAAGTGAAAATTTTCTTCATTGGCACCGCAGATAAAGTCACTCATTTGAGCAACGGTACGGTCAGCCACAATTTTTACTGACTTGGGTATATTGATAGGGCCCAGATAACCTGGCTTACTGCCGAAATGCTCGAGAATTTCTCCGTCACTCGCAAAACGAAACGGACCAATTCCTGGCAACTTACCCGCCTTAACTTCATTCAGCTCATGATCACCACGAACTAATAGCAACCAGATCTCACGTTCACCCTCATCTTTTTCTACAGATAAGACTATCGATTTAACGGTATCGGTTAATGACATTCCCAAAAATTCAGCGACCTCATCACACCGCGTTTTATTGGGAGTCGCAGTTTTTGTCAGCGCTTGTGTCGGAGGTTTTCTTGGCTTGGAAGGTGCGACTGCTTCAGCTGCTTCAATATTGGCTGCGTAATCTGATTGTGGGCAATACACCAAAGCATCTTCACCGGTGTCTGCGATCACATGAAATTCCTGCGAACCTGAACCACCAATGGCGCCATTATCTGCAGCCACCGCACGGAAATTCAAACCAAAGCGATTAAAAATAAGCGTGTAAGCATCCACCATAGCCTGATAGGATTTTTTGAGACCCTCAACATCGCGATCGAATGAATAGGCGTCTTTCATGGTGAATTCACGTCCACGCATCAGACCAAATCGAGGACGTCGCTCATCGCGAAATTTTGTTTGTATGTGATAAAAATTCACCGGCAACTGGCGATACGACTTGATCTCGCTGCGGGCTATGTCGGTGACGACTTCTTCTGAGGTGGGCTGTATTGCAAAATCACGGCCATGCCTATCTTTCACGCGCAATAGTTCTGGGCCCATCTTGTCCCAACGCCCTGTCTCTTGCCACAATTCGGCCGGCTGAACCAAGGGCATTAGCAATTCGACAGCGCCGGCACGATTCATTTCTTCGCGCACGATGTTTTCTACTTTGCGTATCACCCGTAAACCCATAGGCATGTAGTTGTAGATGCCCGAACCAAGGCGCTTAATCATTCCGGCACGGATCATTAGCTTGTGGCTCACAATCTCTGCGTCGGATGGAGCTTCTTTTAGGGTGGAAATAAAAAATCGGGAGGCGCGCATGGAGATGAAATCTTTTAAAAAGAGGGAGTTATAATCAGCTCAATTTTAAAGTATTCGCTGGTCGTCGCGTCGGCGGATCGCACCACCCTCGCGCTGGAGAGTATGGCTAGGCCGCTTTCCGTAAGTGCTTATTGTGCGAGCCGGCACCGACCGCAGAAAATTCGAGGTGAGACATGCTGGACCGTGAAGGCTTTCGCCCGAACGTCGGCATCATCCTGCTAAACCACCAAAATGAAGTCTGGTGGGGTAAGCGGGTGCGTGAACATTCGTGGCAATTCCCGCAAGGTGGTATTAAGCACGGTGAAACACCCGAGCAAGCCATGTACCGCGAATTGCAAGAAGAAGTCGGGCTCCTTGCTGAGCACGTAAAAATTGTCGGCCGAACGCGCGACTGGCTGCGCTATGAGGTGCCCGATCACTTTATCAAGCGCGAGGTTCGTGGGCATTACCGCGGTCAAAAGCAAATTTGGTTTTTATTACGAATGATAGGGCGCGACTGCGACGTCAATCTGCGCCATTCTGAACATCCCGAATTCGATGCATGGCGCTGGCATGACTACTGGGTTCCTATGGACGCCGTGATTGAATTCAAACGCGATGTTTATATGAAGGCTTTGCAAGAACTCTCTCGCTTTATTAACCGCCCTCAACCATCTGGGCCGCGACGACCACGCGACCCGTCACAGGCAAAAATGGATGCAGAAACTATGTCAACACAAAGCCTGATCGACCCAGAGTCTGAATGATGCTAAAACC
>JBEDHZ010000078.1:0-9115 GCA_041173845.1 Pseudomonadota bacterium | reverse complement strand
GCTAAAACCAAATCGCATTTCGAATTTTTTATTAGTACTCTTGGCACTACTAGCACCTTACGCTTCCTCAGCAAACATAGACGACGCAGATACTGACGCTTTAAAAGCTGAAAGCCCTGTCGTTCTTCCAGCCCCATTTCAAAAAAATAATCTACTGTCTTTTTACGTTAGCCCAACGACCACGCTGGATTTTGCAGTCGATGCAAAATCAGTCAGTGTCACTGAAGAAGGCATAGTCCGATTTGTGCTTGTTGTTACTAGCCAGAGCGGTGCCAGCAATATCAGTTACGAAGGCATACGATGCAGCACGGGCGAGAGAAAACTATACGCCGTTGGCCAGACCAATGGCAGCTGGACAGCCGCGCGCCGAGATGTTTGGGAGACCATCATTGACCGAGGTATTAATCGTCAACATGCGGCACTGGCGAAAGATTATTTTTGCGAAACGGGTATGGTGGCAGGCAAAGCAGAGGTCATCGTCGATAGACTACGCAAGAAAAAAGCGCTTCGATAACAATAAGCAGCGCTTAGAACTTGGCCCTGTGTAGTGGACTTAAATCAAGACCAAGTTATCGCGGTGAATAAGCTCAACCTCTTCTACGTAGCCAAGGATGGCCTCTATCTCTGATGATGGTTTGCGCAGTATGCGACGAACTTCTGCGCTGGCATAATTCGAAATACCTCGCGCAATCGATAGGCCAGACGGGTCAACGCAGGTAATCACATCTCCGCGGCCAAATTCACCACTCACATCAATTACACCAATAGGCAGGAGTGACTTACCTTCTGCTGTGAGTTTTTTTACGGCCCCCGCATCAAGCACTACTTTGCCCGCTGTTTGCAGGTGATCTGCCATCCACTGTTTTCGCGCAGTTAAACGAGCGGTCTCGGCCGTCAGCTGAGTACCAATCGCCTCACCTTTGGCTAAGCGAACCAACACTTGGTCTTCACGGCCCCACGCAATAACAGTACTTGCACCTGAACTCGCGGCGCGACGCGCGGCCAAGACTTTGGTGAGCATGCCACCGCTACCAATACCTGTTCCTGCACCACCGGCCATGCTTTCTAGAGCGGGATCCCCAGCTTTCGCCTCATCAATAAATTCTGCATCAGGATTTTTTCGCGGATCGGCTGTGTATAAACCGCGCTGGTCGGTCAAGATGATCAAGGCATCGGCCTCAATCAAATTAGCCACCAAGGCACCGAGTGTATCGTTGTCACCGAACTTGATTTCGTCAGTCACCACGGTATCGTTTTCATTGATTACGGGGACGACACCAAAGTCCAGCAAGGTGAAAAGTGTAGAACGTGCGTTGAGGTAGCGCTCGCGATCAGCCAGATCGGCATGCGTCAGTAATACTTGGGCAGTACGCAATCCATGTCGACCAAAGCTGGATTCATAAATTTGCGCTAAGCCCATCTGACCTACCGCCGCACACGCCTGAAGCTCATGCACGCCGCTCGGCCTTTTTTCAAATCCTAATCGCTGCATACCTTCGGCGATCGCACCGGAACTAACTAACACCACTTGTTTGCCCAGCGTGCGTAAATGAGCGATCTGGTCAGCCCATTTACCAATCGCAGCATGATCCAGTCCTTTGCCCTCATTCGTGACGAGAGACGAACCAACTTTAACAATGAGTCGTTGTGATTGCTGAATGACAGATTGCATCGATTAGACCAATGACGGTGGTATCAGAAGATTACGGAAATTTTAGTTCATTCGATCAGCTTAAAACGAGGATCATCAGCCTCAACCGAGGCTACATCCATCGCAAGCTCAGCTACGCCCGACTGCTCACGCTGCTCTTGCTGTCGTTGAGTAGCTAGGTAATCGTAAATTTCAACGACTAAATCCTCGCAACCTTCACGAGTCAATCCGGATATTTGAAATACGGGGCCCTTCCAACCAAAATCTTTGACGAAGGTTTTTACACGCTTAGCGCGTTCATCATCAGGAACCATATCGAGCTTGTTAAGCACTAGCCAACGCGGCTTATCAAACAAAGTTTGGTCATATTTTTTTAGTTCCTTGACGATCGCCTTGGCTTCTTTTGCGGGATGAATATTTTCATCAAAAGGGGCAAGGTCAACGATATGTAATAGTAATCGCGTGCGCTGTAAGTGCCGCAGGAACTGCACTCCCAATCCAGCACCATCGGCAGCGCCTTCAATTAAACCGGGGATATCGGCGATGACAAAGCTTTTTTCGTGACTGACGCGCACCACACCTAAGTTGGGATGCAAGGTGGTAAAGGGATAGTCTGCGATCTTTGGACGCGCGTTCGATACAGCCGCGATGAATGTGGATTTGCCTGCATTGGGCATTCCGAGCAAGCCCACATCAGCAAGCACTTTCAATTCCAGTTTTAAATCGCGTCGTTCACCTTCTTTGCCATCCGTTTTTTGGCGCGGTGCACGGTTGGTCGATGTTTTGAAATGAATGTTGCCCCAACCACCCTCGCCGCCTTTAGCTAACAACGCTACCTGACCATGCTCAGTCAAGTCGGCAATGATGGCGCCATCATTGTGGTCAATTACTAAAGTACCTACTGGCATACGCAGATAAATATCATCTGCGCCCTTACCATAGCAGTCTGACCCTCGACCATTTTCACCATGCTTTGCACGATGTAATTTTGCGAAACGATAGTCGACTAGCGTATTGATATTACGATCAGCGATAGCGAAAATGCTTCCGCCTTTTCCGCCATCACCGCCATCAGGCCCGCCAAAAGGACGGAATTTTTCTCGGCAAAACGATGCAACACCGTTGCCACCGTCACCGGCCACAACTTCGATTTTTGCTTCGTCAATGAACTTCATGATTTGCCGCCCTAAAAGAAAAAAGGCCCTACCTGCACGGCAGAGCCTCTTCGCAGGATGCGCCTGGAATTATCAGGCAGGTACGACCATGACTACGTGACGCTTTAAAGCGCCCTTAGTCGCAAACTGAACCTTGCCATCTACCAGTGCGAACAGTGTGTGATCTTTACCCATGCCGACGTTATCGCCTGCATGCAGCTTAGTTCCACGCTGACGAACGATGATGCCGCCTGCATTGATGGCCTGGCCACCGTAGACCTTGACGCCTAGTCGTTTCGACTCTGAATCACGGCCGTTGCGCGTAGTGCCGCCGCCTTTTTTGTGTGCCATTTGATGCTCCTGATTACTGGGTTATTTCGCTCAACGGCTTAGCCGTTGATAGAGACAATTTGCAGCTCGGTGTAATTTTGGCGATGGCCTTGACGCTTTTGATAATGCTTACGACGACGCATCTTGAAAATCTTTACCTTGTCGTGACGACCATGCGCCACTACCGTAGCCAGCACCTTAGCACCTTGAACCAACGGCGCACCAAATTTCATGGTGTCACCCGCGCCCAATGCGAGCACTTGATCCAATGTGATTTCGGAGCCTATGTCTGCCGGTATCTGTTCTACTTTAAGTTTTTCACCAGCAGCAACTTTGTATTGTTTGCCACCGGTTTTTATGACCGCGTACATGGGAACCTCATCTATCTATCAATCGGGACACGTCTGATCCTAACTAAGTTCAGACGGCTTTCTAGCCCAAAAGCGCAAACCCCGCGCAGATTCGGGAAAACCTCAAATTATACATGGACTTAGCCCCAGGGTCAAAGTCAGAAATGGCCATACACCGAATGACTCATTCCGCAGTCAGTCCACAGCCCGAGAAATCAAGTCCATGGGGGGGCGTCGTATAATCGCAACCTTTACCATTTTAGAGGCTGTCGCTCCCGTGTCCGCTCCAAACCCTGCTTCCCCAACGCTTTCGCTGGCGGTCATTACCACCGATATGAAGGCCGTGGACGACACCATCCGGGCCCAGCTGTATTCTGATGTACCGTTAGTCAGCCAAATTGCGGACTACATCATCAGCGCTGGCGGCAAGCGGATACGCCCGGCGCTGGTCTTACTGATGGCGAATGCCTGGGGTTACCAGGGAAATGATCACCACAAATTAGCCGCTGTTATCGAATTTATACATACGGCGACGCTATTGCACGATGACGTTGTCGATGAATCGGAATTACGCAGAGGCCGACAAACCGCAAATTCTCTTTTTGGCAATGCCGCCTCGGTGCTTGTAGGTGATTTTGTTTATTCGCGCGCTTTTCAGATGATGGTATCGATCAATAGCATGCGCATCATGCAAATCCTTGCCGACGCAACTAATGTGATCGCCGAAGGCGAAGTCCTTCAGCTAATGAATATGCATGATCCGGACGTTACCGAGGAACGTTACTTACAAGTGATTCGATCAAAGACCGCAAAACTCTTTGAGGCCGGTACAGAACTGGGCTGCCTGATCGCGGGCGCCCCCGAAACCGCCATTGCTGCGGCCGCTGAATACGGCCGATCTCTCGGCACAGCCTTCCAATTGATTGATGATGTGCTGGATTACTCAGGTAACCAAGCCGACATTGGGAAAAATGTCGGCGATGATCTGCGTGAAGGCAAACCCACCTTGCCACTCATTTATTTACTTCAAAATGGCACCGAGCAACAACGTGAGCTGGTTCGTAACTGCATCGCTAATGGAGACGAATTACATTTCGACGAAATTTTGTTAGCCATTACGCAGTCTGGTGCATTGGAATACACGCGACAAAAAGCAGAAGCCGCTAGTCAGCGCGCTGCCGAAGCAATCAACAGCATTCCAGATGGACCGAATAAAGCTGCACTCTTAGAACTCGCCGCCTTTGCGGTCAGCCGCACGCACTAAATACCCTGAGTCATTTACGCGGTTTCCGCCGTTGCTTCCACAGCCTCTTCAGACACTAACTCAGACGCTGCCATCAACTCTGTTACAGCGGCTTCATTCAATTGTTCATTAAGCTCTGAAGTCGCTTCAGCTGCTGCACTCTCAGCCACGCCTTCTGTTTCATGCTCGGACTCGCCAGAATTTTCTATTGCCCCTTCAACCAAGTCTTGAACAGATTCGTCAACCAAAGTAATTTGTTCTGGAACAATCACTTTCTCTGGAACCGCCCTTAAGCGATCAATGTGCTCTAACAAAGTCGGCAAATATCGCTGCATGAAATCTTCATATCCCGATAGAGGGATAGTGGGTGAGTTTGCCGGCAAACGATACCAAACGAATTCGGTTTTTTTATTCAGTCTATAGCGCGTGTAGATTTGCGGCTCAGGATACACAATGCGCTGAGCAATGATTTTCGGAACCTGATAGCCAAACGTTGGATTTAAGTGATAAATCGCGGCATCGACTAGCCAATCACCCACCAAACAAATCACGTGGCCATTCCATTTTTCGGCGTCTTCAAAATTAAAACACCCCCCGACGAATTCTTTTTCAGTCTTTAAATTCGAACACCACAGACGAGCAGGGATAACTCGGGTCTTAATCCCATAGTGATGCAGAGCTTTGCTAATAACATGAGTGGAAAAAACGCTATATGTCTTTAGGCTTTCAGGCAGCGCGACATAAAACTCCTTAACCACCATTTGCAAAATTCTGTATTCGTCTTCATTGAGGCTGTTTAGCTTCATGGACTGTTCCAAAAAAATCAAGGCCCTCCAGGGCATTGTGGTCTAGCCGCCTGAAACTGACCTATTTAGCCATGTCAATTTTAGACGCGGACTTTCTCCTGTCTCTCACTTATCGACCGCTGCGCCCAAAACTAAAGGGGAAATCAAAGGCAATTTTTAAAATTTTCTAACGCAACAAATCGTCAATCTCAAGCGCTCTATTGAAGCTTCACAAAAGATACGCGCAAATGAGTTGATCACAAACGCTATCGAAAACTTACTTCGCTCCAGACTCTCGAAAGATCTATCAACCACGGGAGGTATCGTAATGAAGAAAAAGATTCTTGCAATCGTCGTAGCGCCATTGCTAGTCAGTGGCTCGGCTTGGGCGCAAGCTAACCTGACCCTTTACGGCAATATCGATGCATCGGTGGTCAGTGCTAGTGGTATTGGCGCCGGGGACAATCGACGTACCAGCTTTGGTGAAGGCAACTGGGCTCCTTCTGTTTGGGGCGTGCAGGGAACCGAGGATCTGGGCGGTGGTATGCGCGGCCTTTTTCATCTGGAGGGTGGTTATAACGCCGGCAATGGGACTATCGCGAATGGCGGTACTACTGGCATCTTCAGTCGTTTAGCCAATGTGGGTGTGGGTGGATCATTCGGCACATTTAGGGCCGGTCTTAATCTATCCCCGTTCATTAATGCCTACACATCGGTCTTGGGATTAGCTGGGAATAATTTTTATGTGCCTGCTTTACAAATGCACAGAGCAGGTACGGTGCTAAACAGCGTAGGTGCGAGTGTGCCCGCCTACACCGGCGGTACCGATGCCGATCCAGGCTTTGCCACAACAGGTGGGTTTTTTATTCCCAATTCAATTACCTACAGCCTGCCATCTGACTCGATGGGTGGCTTTAACGGAAACCTGTTGTATTCCTTTGGCGGCATCGCGGGCTCCTCTTCCAGAAATCGACTGGTATCAGGAAACCTAGGTTATGCGTTTGGCGATGTGAATGTTATGGGCGCTATGTCGGATCGAGATGCTCAATACAGACAATGGCTAATTGGAGCGAGTGTCCCGGTAGGCACTGTACGACTGGCTGCCAACTATGTCCACTTCAGCCCAGAAAACGGTGATTCGACCAACACGTACGTATTGGGGGCAGAAACACAAATGATGCCTGCGATGCGCATAGGACTTAACTATGCACGTAATAGTGGTCCGGGAAGTCCTGCTATCATTAATGTATCGACCGTTTATACGCTCTCAAAGACAACTCATCTTTATGCAGCATTCAATCGCGCAACGGAAGGCGTGCCATCATCCTACTCAGCCATTGTTGATGCAGGAACGAACGCCGCATTAACTCAACCCGGCACATCGAATGCCGTGATGGTGGGCGTTCAAAAAGGTTTTTAATAAAATCTATTTGTTTAAACTAAAAAAGCCTACCAACTGGTAGGCTTTTTTAATGCTTTCGTGAAGAGCGAAACACCGTGGCATCATCATAAAAATCATCGGTCTGGTCACGCCACCAACCAGGTACACCTAAGATGGGTAAATGATTGAAATCTGAACTAACAAAACCTTTTTCTAAGTTTTCGGCGACTTTCTGATCTAACCAAGACCTTTGCTCCTCGGTTGAAAATTCAAACCAATCGCTATCAACGGTAACACTCCAGACATGGGCCGTAATTGCTTTATAAGGAGCGGTCAGCTTTTCGAGTAATGCGTGGCCAAACAGAATAACTTCACAGTGCTTATGAAATTGATGCGGATCGACCATTAATATTTCTTTCCACCTTCTAGCCTTGAGAGCGTCTAAAAAAGAAACATCGGAGCTAATAACGAAGGCGCAATTCTCATCAAATAAAGTAGCCGCATCGCGCTGCTTCCCTCGCTCTTCGGCTGTATGAGATGTGCGCAGCATTCTTTCAATTTCAGCATATTGCATGCGATTCAAGGTCTGCTTTATTTGTGGGAACTGCAACCACATCAGCGCATTGAAAAAATCATGTAGATTGTCGCGAGTTGGAATTTCGCCCGTGCTGTAAATATGCGATTCATACCCAGACAGATCAGCAATGTCTTCTTGAGGAACGAAAGAAATGGGTTTAGCGTTAGCGTTACACAAGACTTGCTGACTAGCCACTTGATTAGCAGCACTCATCCAATCGGATGAACTGGCGATCAGAACGCCGAGCTCACGCAGATGAGAAAGCCAGGGGCGCTGCCAATCAATGACTGCGAAATTCATGCTCAATACAATTCAAACTTAGCCAACGAATTTCCATTGAAGTAATTGACCTGCATCGAGAGGAACCACTGTCGATTCAGCCATAGGCAACTCCTCTGGAATTTTCCATGGACTATGTTCTATGGTTATTTGATCTTGGTTTCGTGGCAAACCATAAAAATCAGGTCCATGAAAACTCGCAAATGCTTCTAGTTTATTCAGCGCTCCGATTTCTTCGAATGCCTGAGCATAAAGCTCCAACGCATGCAGCGCGGTATAACAACCTGCGCAGCCACACGCATGTTCTTTGAGTCCCTTGGCATGAGGTGCCGAATCGGTGCCTAGAAAAAAACGTGGATTACCCGAACCCGCCGCTTTAAGCAGGGCTTGCCTATGAGTTTCGCGCTTTAACACGGGCAAACAATAGTAATGAGGACGAACGCCCCCTTTGAAAATCGCATTCCGGTTGTAAAGCAAATGATGCGCTGTGATAGTTGCCGCTATCGGCCCATCAGCATCCCGAACATAGTCAGCGGCTTGGTACGTTGTGATGTGCTCAAAAACTATTTTTAACGCAGGAAGCTGCTTGCGCAATGGAATCAGAATTTTTTCAATAAATACGGCTTCGCGATCAAATAAATCAATATCGCCGTCGGTGACTTCACCATGCACCAAAAGTGGTAAGCCCACTTCCTGCATCGTCTCTAGCGTTGCCATGCAATGCTTCAGACTCGTAACGCCCGCGTCAGAATTCGTCGTCGCACCGGCAGGATAGAGTTTCACGCCATGAACAAAGCCACTATCCACAGCTCGTTTGATTTCATCAGGTGACGTCTTGTCTGTTAAATACAAAGTCATCAGCGGGTATGAAGGCACAGCCCAAATCCACAAGGCGATGGAAGCGGGCGAAGTGCATGGTGTCGGCTCAACTGCCTATGCAAGCTTGCGTGCGATCAATCAGAACTGGCTTGATGATGGTCGCGTCAAAGTTGTAGCGCAATGGGGCATGAAGAAACATCCCGAATTGCCAGATGTGCCAGCCATTCTTGATCTTGCCAAGACCGAAGCAGATCGTGCAGCTCTAGAGTTGATTGTGGCGCGGCTTGAATATGGACGGCCCTATTTTCTGCCGCCTGATGTTCCGCCTGCGCGTGTAGCAGCCTTGCGCAAGGCGTTCGACCTGACGATGAAAGATCCTGGCTTCATCGCAGAATCGCAAAAGCTCAATCTTGAGATTGATCCGATGACAGGCGATGAGCTGGCAGCGCTGGTGCGCAAGGTGAATGCAACATCACCCGCAGTGGTGGCACGCGTGAAAGAGGCGCTGCGTTCGCGCTAAATAAAAAGGGCGGGTCTGGCCCGCCC
>JBEDHZ010000077.1:0-9430 GCA_041173845.1 Pseudomonadota bacterium | reverse complement strand
TGGCGATGCAGCGGGCGGCCGAGTTGCCTCTGGCGATGTGGTCGCTTTGCTAGGCTTTGCGGCGCTCATTTATCTTCCTGTAATTCTCTCGCTGACGTCTTTTATCTCCGTTTTGTTGGTGGTCGCGCGCAGTTATCAGGATTCAGAAATGATCGTCTGGTTTGCGTCTGGTTTATCCCTGATGCGCTGGATTCGTCCTGTGATGTCAATAGGTGTACCGATTGTGGTCCTTACCGCATCATTATCTTTATGGCTGACTCCTTGGGCCAGTCGACTGTCGGCGGAGTACAAAGAGACATTTAGAAATCGTGAAATCGTGAAGATATTTCGCGGATTTCACCTGGCAAATTCCAAGAGTCTGCTTCCGGCGACAGAATTTTTTTTGTTGAGGGGCTCTCATCCGATACCCGTAATGTAGAAAATGTTTTTGTCAGTCAGTCGCGCGATAAAAATAATAGCGTAGTGGTGGCTCAGGTCGGCTCAGTCAACGTCGACGCGCGTGGCGATAAATTACTCGAGTTGCGCAATGGTCATCGCTATGACGGCACACCCGGCGCTCCCGATTTTCAAACGATGGACTTTGGTCGCTACGTGATCGTGATATCCAGCAGCCACCGCGAGCTGGAAGATAATAAATCGTCGCGCGTTCTTCCTACAGCAGCGTTGATCGCATCTCCTGAGCCATCCAATATGGCAGAGCTGCTCTGGCGCATCTCTTTACCTATCATGTGCCTGCTGCAGATGTTACTTGCGATACCCTTAGGTTTCGTTAATCCGCGCCGTGGACGAACGCTTAATCTAATGATTGCCTTAGTGTTGGCTATTTCTTATTTGAATTCCCTCGGCATCGTGCAGGCAGCTGTCGGGCAGGGGCGGATTTCGTTTGGCGCTGCTTGGTGGCCATTACATTTAGCCGCCTTCCTGATCATCATGCTGTTATTTTTCTGGCGGAATAACACGAATAGTCGATGGCATCCTATGGCTTTATTGATTCTGGGACGGCAGTTGATTTCACGTAAAAGGACGGCCGCATCATGAGCGTGTTGCGCCGCTATTTTTCGGCTGAAATTTATCGATCAGTATTTTTCGTGTTGATAGCGTTTTTGTCTTTGTTCGCCTTCTTTGACATGATGGGCGAGATTCGTTCCGTAGGACGAGGCGCGTGGAGTATTGAATATGCTTTCATCTACGTCACCTTAGGTTTGCCTGCGTACGCCTATGAATTGATGCCGATTGCTGCACTCATCGGAACCATTTACGTGATGGCGCAACTAGCTGCGCGTTCTGAATTTACTGTTATGCGTGCTTCATCCTTGTCGATGGGCGGCGTCATTCGTTTACTCTTACCCATTGCCGTTGTGTTGGTGATATTCACCTTTGCTTTGGGCGAATTTATCGCACCTAAATGTTCTGATTTTGCAGAAAATTTTAAGCGACGCATTATGGGCGCCACCATTTCTTCAGAGTTTCGTACAGGTTTGTGGGCCAAAGATGTAATCCGTGGATCGGATGGTAAGACTGTCGCTGGCTCGCGATTTCTAAATGCGCGTAAAGTCGACCCCGATGGCATATTGCGCACTGTAAAAATCTATGAATTTGATCGCGAGATGCATATGCTGGCGATGATTTCTGCCGACGAAGCGCGTTTCACAGGCGATGGGCGCTGGCTAATGACTAACGTAGAAGAGTTACGCTTTGCACCTGATCGTTCTCCTGTCGATACTCGACAGCCCGCCTTAGTGCTGGGTCGAAAATTTCCAACAACGACTCTGCAATCAGAAATCACGCCAGAAATCATGGCCGTGCTGATGGCTGAGCCCAACAAAATGTCAGCCGTTGATCTAGCTCAGTTCAGCCGACATTTAGAAGATAACAAACAACGAAGCGAGCGCTATGAGATCGCTTTATGGACCAAGCTTTTATATCCCTTGGCCGTGTTTGTCATGATGGCTTTAGCGCTGCCGTTCGCCTATTTGCAAAGCCGCAGTGGTGGTGTTTCGCTCAAAATTTTTAGCGGCATCATGATTGGTGTGGCGTTTCATTTATTGAATAATCTTTTCTCGCATATCGGCTTGCTTAATACATGGCCGCCGTTGGCGACAGCGATGGCACCGAGCGCATTTTTCCTTTTGGCGGCTATCTCTGCGCTTTGGTGGGTGGAAAGACACTGATGAAAAAAAACCAAGCTCTCGTTTTATTTGCACACGGCGCACGTGATCCTCGTTGGGCGATTCCCTTTGAGCGATTGGTTGAGCGTGCGCGTAGCAAGCGACCCGATATCAGCGTTTCTTTAGCTTTTCTGGAATTGATGGAGCCGCGCTTACCTGCGGTCGTGACTGAGCTAGTGCAAAGCGGCCATGAAAAAATAAGTATCGTGCCGGTTTTTCTCGGGCAGGGTGGCCACGTATTGCGCGATTTGCCGCCGTTGATAGAGGAGTTGAGAGAGACATTCCCTCAGCTAGAAATTTCTCTTTCACATGCGGTGGGTGAAGATGAATCCGTGCAGGAGAGTATTGCGGATTATTGTTTGCGCACTATCGCTGATTAATTGTAGCTACCCATTGCCTTAGCGGCTCTTGTTTCGCTCGCGAAGCGCCTCACCGATCATCACCAGCACTGGGCCAGCACATTCAGGTAGTCCTTCGGCCATCTGTGCCAGTGTCATGCGCATGACCCGCTGGTTAGCACGACTCACATTTTCAATTGCGATAACGGTTGTATCGGCAGATTTGCCTGAAGCGAGCAAACGTTTAGCGGTAGATATCGCCTCTTGACCGCCCATGTATTGAATTAAGGTGTCGCAACTGGGTAAGGCCGGTTCATCGGTTTCACCCTGCGCGGTGGTGGAGGTGAAAAACGCGACATTGCGAGCTACACCACGTTTAGTCAGTGGCTGACGCAGCGCGGCAGCAGCTGCAAATGCCGTCGTAATCCCCGGCACAATTTCGTAGTTGATATTCGCTGATTCCAGCGCGCTTAGTTCTTCATCAGCACGACCAAACAGCATGGGATCGCCACCTTTCAGACGCACTACGCGCTCGAATCGCTGTGCGCAGGCAATCAGTTGTTCGTTAATGACGGTTTGAGCAGTTGAGCGCTGGCCACTACGCTTGCCGACTGAAACTAATAGCGCTTGTGAACAGAGTTGAAGTATTTCGGGAGTGACTAGCGCGTCGTATAGAACGACTTCGGCTTGTTGAAGTAGGGTGGCACCGCGAACGGTAATCAAATCGATCGCACCGGGGCCAGCGCCTATTAGCCAGACCATGCCCGGTTGCGGCCGAGCAGGTCGGGTAAGAATATCCTGCATGAGTACCAATCAGGAAAACTGAATTACACCTATCGTATCAGGCCAGCTGAATCAAGCTAGCCTAATCAAGCAAGCCGTATCATGCCAGCTGCCACCGTCTGATGCGAGATTTCATCAATCAAGATGAAGCTGCCAGTAGAGCGCATCGCATCATAGGAATCAGCCGCTAACGGCTGTTGCACCGTCAACTGAATGCGTGCAATGCCATTCAATTTGAGCTCGGTGCCAGCTTCCGCTTGCTGCGTGTTGATGTTTAGCAGCGAGTCTATGCCGGTGACTTTAGCGGCCACTTGTCGTGTAGTGTGCTTGAGCCAGTATTTTCTACCCAGATCGAGTGGTTCTTCCGATAGCCAGCACACATCAGCGCTAAAATTTTTCAGCAGGTGAGCTGGTGCCTCAGCAGAGGCCAGCATGTCGCCGCGCGAAATATCCAGATACTCTTCAAGTAGCAAAGTGATAGATTTACCGGCAGAGGCGCTAGCTAGCGAGCCATCCAACGTCAAAATATCTTTTACAGTGGCACGTTGCCCTGAAGGTTGTACTGTCAGCACATCACCTTTATGTACCGTACCCGCTTCTACGCGACCCATGTAACCACGGAAGTCATTCGCTTCATGGCCATTGTGGCGCGCCACTAGTTGCACTGGAAAGCGGAAAGCTGCTTTGTGCTCATCATCATAAACAGGCAATGATTCAAGCATTTCAATCAACGTTGGACCTTGATACCAACTCAATTTTTCACTGCGCGTTACGACGTTGTCACCTGCTAGTGCGGAGAGTGGAATGGGGTGAATACCCTTGAGTCCTAATTGCTCAGCAAATTTTTGGTACGACGCCACGATCTGGTTGTAGATGGTTTGATCATAATTAATCAAATCCATTTTGTTGACAGCCACAATCACGTGCTGAATCTGCAGTAGCTTAGCAATGGTCGAATGGCGTTTTGTTTGTATCAATAGCTCAGCTTGTCCGTCGGCTGAGATTGTCACTTTAGAGACGTCAATCAAAATGATTACTGCATCAGCAGTCGAGGCACCTGTGACCATGTTGCGGGTGTACTGTTCATGGCCAGGCGCATCAGCGATGATGAATTTTCGTTTGGGTGTGGCGAAATAGCGATATGCCACATCGATGGTGATGCCTTGTTCACGTTCCGCTTCAAGACCGTCAGTCAGCAGCGACAAATCAACCATGTCACCGACGGTGCGCTTGTGACGTGCGCGCGAAATCGCATCCAGTTGATCAGCAAAGATGCCTTTGCTATCAAAGAGTAGTCTACCGATCAGCGTACTTTTTCCATCATCCACCGAGCCAGCAGTGATGAAGCGCAGCATGCCGCGCTCAAGAGATTGAGCATCACTGTGCAGCTTGTTTTTATCAACGACGGCATTCATTAGAAATATCCTTCTTTTTTACGCTTTTCCATAGAGGCTTCTGAGGTTTGATCATCCATACGCGTAGCGCCGCGTTCGGTAATTTGGGTGACCGCCGTCTCGGCAATAATGTCATTCACGGTAGATGCTGTGGACGCCACTGGACAGGTACATGAAATGTCACCAACGGTACGGAAACGAACAATACGTTTTTCGACTTTTTCACCTTCTTGCGCTGGTGTGAGTGGTGTCAGCGGCACTAACAAACCATTGCGCGGAATAACCTCGCGCTCATGGGCGTAATAGATCGTCGGTAGCTCTAGTTTTTCTCGCGCGATGTATTGCCACACATCGAGCTCGGTCCAGTTAGAGATGGGGAATACCCGCATGTTTTCACCAGCATGAACGCGGGTGTTATATAAATCCCATAGTTCAGGACGTTGTGCTTTTGGGTTCCACTGACCAAAGTCGTCGCGGAAAGAAAAAATACGTTCCTTGGCGCGCGCTTTTTCTTCATCGCGACGAGCACCACCAATACACGCATCAAATTTATGCTGCGCTATCGTCTCAAGTAGTGTGACTGCTTGAGCCGCATTACGAGAATCGGTTTGTGGGTTACGCAAGCGAACCGTGCCACGTTTAATCGAATCTTCCACAGAGCCGACAATCAGTCGTTCCCCGAGTTCTGCTACACGATGGTCACGAAATTGAATCACTTCTTCAAAGTTATGACCGGTATCGATATGCACTAAAGGAAAAGGAAATTTTCCGGGACGAAAAGCTTTTTCGGCGATGCGAAGCAAAACTACCGAATCTTTACCGCCTGAAAAAAGTAACGCAGGATTAGTGCACTCAGCAGCCACTTCACGCATGATGTGAATAGATTCAGATTCCAGCCAATCCAGATGGCGATTGCTGGCAGCATCGATGACGATTTTTTCAACAGGGGTATTCATGGTGTAGTTGTCTCGTTCGTAGCGGGTTTGATTCTGATGAGTTTGCCGTCAACGACGTGCAATCCACATTCTTTGGTGTCGGGCGATTCCCACCACCAGCGACCAGCGCGTATATCTTCGCCTGGTTGTATGGCGCGCGTGCAGGGCTCGCAGCCTATGGAGGGATAGCCTTTGTCATGCAGGGGATTGTAGGGAACCTCATTACTGCGGATGTAGTGCCAGACGTGTTCTTCAGTCCAATCAGTGAGCGGGTTAAATTTTTGCATCGCGTGTGCGGTGTCATCTTCTTGCACCGCGAGTTCGCTGCGTGTGCTCGATTGCGCGCGACGTTGTCCGGTAATCCAGGCTTTATTTCCAGCGAGTGCGCGATTGAGTGGCTCAACTTTACGAATACGGCAGCATTCTTTGCGCATCTCTACGCTGTCATAAAAAGCATTCAGACCATGTTCACGCACGTACGTCTCAATAGCGGTGGGTTCTGGTTTGTAAAGTGCGAGATCGACACCGTAGGTACTACGTATCGCATCCAGTACGCCCAATGTTTCAGCGTGCAGACGACCGGTCTCAAGCGTGAAAATTTTTATCGGCAGCTTAGCTTTCAAAATAAGATCAGTGAGCACCATATCTTCAGCGGCAAGACTCGATGCAAAGACCGCTGGTGCAAAGCCATTCGCGATGCGTTCCAGCGTAGCGCGAGTCGCGGCTAGTACCTGATCGTAATTTGCCGTGGTCATAGCGATTCCTCAGCCGATGGGCGTGGCACGCGGCGAAACAAAGGGGTTTTTTGATCCCACGATGTTTGGTAGGTATCAGAAAAATCCGTTAAGCCCTTGAGTGCATCGTCGATGCTTCTGTCGGGGCGTGTGGCGAATGCATTAAAGCCCACGCGCTGCATATAAAACAATTGGTCACGCAATACATCACCAATAGCGCGCAACTCACCTTCAAAACCTTGGCGTGCGCGTAGTTGATAGGCGATCGAGTAACCACGACCATCAGCGAAGTTAGGGAAATCAACCGCAATTAGCGGCAGCGTCGATACGGCATCGCCCAATTCTTCGGCGCGTTCATTGCTAGCGATCCATACACCGATATCGCTACGAGTTTTTAATGCTGCCGTTTGCGCTAACCAGACCTTCAGAGGAACAATGTGTTTACCAGTGGGTACATTCACTGCCTCGGCTGTTTCACCTTCAGCCAATTTCAGAAGTGCCCAATCGTCATTGACGATGGCTTTGTCTTTAATGATTTTAGGCATGCGCATCTTCTCCCGCTACGAAGGCACCGTGTTTAATCGGTGTTGCATAGACATGATCTTTGAATGGATCAATGCCGAGTCGATTAACCGTATCAATAAAACGTTCTTCTTCTATGCGATCACGAACATAGACTTCCAGCAGGCGACCGATGACTTCGGGCATTTGTCCGGAGGCGAACGATGGGCCAATGATTTTGCCGATAGCACTGTGGTTACCTTGCGCACCACCAATCGATACTTGATACCACTCGGATCCATCTTTATCCACACCGAGAATACCAATCGTGCCTACGTGATGATGACCGCAAGCGTTAATGCAGCCAGAGATATTAAGTTCGATTTCACCGATGTCATGCTGAAAATCCAAACTGTCAAAACGCTCGGCGATCGCTTGAGCAATCGGAATCGATTTAGCATTGGCGAGTGAGCAGAAATCACCACCCGGGCAGCAAATAATATCGGTCAGCAGGCCTATATTGGGTGTGGCTAAACCGTGCGATTTGAGTTCTTCCCACAGCTTGAATAAGTCCGATTGCTTCACATCGGCGAGCACGAGGTTTTGCTCATGAGTCACTCGCAATTCACCAAAGCTGTAGCGATCAGCGAGGTCAGCGACGAAATCAATTTGATCTGCGGTCGCGTCGCCCGGTGGAACGCCGGTTTTTTTCAGTGACAGTGTGGCGATCGCATAACCATTTACTTTGTGCGGACGAACATTACGCTGCACCCAATTGGAGAAGGCTTTATTGGATGAGCGTAGCGTTTGCAACGCGCTTTCGTCGGTGGGTAAATTTTCGTAAGCAGGTGACGCGAAGTAGCTGCTGGCTCGATTCAATTCTTCTTGCGTGATCGTGCTGGGGCTGTCTTTTAGGTGCAACCATTCAGCTTCTACCTGACGCGTAAATTCTTCTACGCCTAAAGCTTTGAGCAGTATTTTTATACGCGCTTTGTATTTGTTATCGCGACGTCCGTATTGGTTATAGACGCGCATTACTGCTTCGATGTATGTCAGCAGATGTTCCCATGGCAGAAATTCACGAACCACACTACCAATAATTGGAGTTCGTCCGAGGCCACCCCCCACCAGCACTTGGAATCCGAGTTCGCCTGATGCGTTTTTAATCAGGTTAAGACCAATGTCATGAACCTGCACTGCAGCGCGATCTTCAGTTGCCGCGTTGACCGCGATTTTAAATTTGCGTGGCAGATAAGCGAATTCAGGATGAAACGTACTCCACTGACGCAGAATTTCGATGTAAGGCCGCGGATCGGCTAATTCATCGGCAGCCACACCGCAGAATTGATCGGAGGTGATGTTACGTATGCAGTTGCCCGAGGTTTGAATCGCGTGCATTTCAACGGTGGCCAACTCAGCGAGAATTTCTGGCGTTTGCTCGAGCTCAATCCAGTTGTATTGAATATTTTGGCGCGTGGTGAAATGTCCGTAGCCACGATCATAGGCGCGTGCAATATGACCTAGCTTGCGCATCTGTGTTGATGACAGCAACCCATAAGGAATCGCCACTCGCAACATGTACGCATGACGCTGAAGGTAGAGGCCGTTTTGTAATCGGAGAGGGCGGAATTCGTCTTCGCTTAATTCACCACTCAGGCGACGTTCAACCTGACTTTTGAATTGTGCGACGCGTTCCTTAACGATCTGATGGTCGTATTGGTCGTAGCGATACATGAGGTAGTCCTTGGGTTAATCCGTTTACAGCACCAACTTAGCGGCTACACCGGTGAGCGTAGCGGCAAGCAGGCCGCGTAAAAATTTTTCAGGCACAGAGCGTGAAACAAGTGAACCTAAAGTGATGCCGGGTACCGAGCCGAGCAGAAGGGTAACTAACAGCTCCCAATTGATAGAGCCTAGCCACCAGTGTCCGAAGGCAGCAATTGCTGTCAGTGGTACTGCATAGGCGATATCTGTTCCGGCGACTTCAGAGGGTTTTAGATTGGGGTACAGCAGAACCAAAATCGTCGCACCGACCGCGCCGGCGCCGATGGAGGAAATAGTCACCAGCGTGCCAATGATTGCGCCCGCCACGATAGTTGCGATTGCCTGTTTGCGGCCATGCAGCTGCCGCTCGGGGTGAGCGTTAATCCAGGCCAGCATGCGACCACGGCCAAGGATAGCCAGTACAGTCAGGACAACTGAGAACGCGATCACATAGCGAATAATTTGGCCGATGTGTTTGTCGAGCGCGCCGAAATATTTCAGAGCAAGCGTGGCCACAATAGCGGCGGGTAATGCGCCCAGGCACAGACGAATAACGATGTCCCAATGCACGTTGTCACGGATGCGGTGGGCAATGGTGCCAGCCGATTTAGTGATGGACGCGAAGGCGAGGTCGGTACCCACCGCAACGGCTGGGTTAATGCCAAACAAAAGGGTGAGTAAAGGCGTCATCAGCGATCCGCCACCCACACCGGTTAAGCCCACCAATAAGCCGACGGCAAATCCAGAAACTACATAAGACAAAGTCATAAAGCCTCGCGCGAAGAAGCCGAAATGCTAATAAACTTCGTCTAT
>JBEDHZ010000076.1:0-9120 GCA_041173845.1 Pseudomonadota bacterium | reverse complement strand
CATGGAAGAAAAGGACGACATTTCGTGGTTTTGAATACATCAGAAGGACGCATCATCAATGTTCTTCGCTTGCTACATGACAGCATGGACCTGGCTAGGCATCTACCAGAAGACAATGATCAAACGCATTAAGACTGAGATTTGTTTGAGCTAAAAGAACGTCCCTGCTAACACCGCCTGCAACTCCTCCAACCTCTCTCTATTTACCCTAAACGCTCTGCAATTCTCTACTACAGTTTAGGTAAGGGTTTCAACATTGATTTTTACCGCACTCGGAAAATTCACCATTCGTGCGGCAGTAAGCGCGCTGTTAAATTCAATGCTCTCGCAGAGAGCTTGTGCTTGTGTGAGTGTGAAGTTAGCTACTACTAGCGATACACTGGAACTCGCTGCAAACAATCGATTGAATGCACTGGCACTACTATGAGCTTAATAACTCGCTACACCGGTTGTGTTGGTAATGATTTTGTAGAGCGGTACTTTGTTCGCTGAAAAACCTAGAGTGTTTTGCGCAACAGCGCCATTGATACTACTTCTATGTAAATCGTTTTCCTGGCGGTCAGTGTAAACGCACCATTCGCTAGACGGGGGGATGTGGTGCAGCCTTTGAAGAGAAAAACTAACAAGTGAGTAAAAGTCTTTTACTCACTTTGCCCAAAAGTTAGCGGCTCCTATCGCTAGGAGCCGCATGAATAGTGGAGGCGGGGGCCGGAATCGAACCGGCGTACACGGCTTTGCAGGCCGCTGCATAACCACTTTGCTACCCCGCCAAGGGTGCGTATTGTAACTTCGAATGCGCTACTTCGCTCGATGTAGAACAAGGATTGATAACACCGAAAAGTGTCTAAATCAGCGCTTTCATCAACGAAAAAGGGAAGCCTTGTGAGCTTCCCTTTTGTATCTTGGAGCGGGAGAAGAGTCTCGAACTCTCGACCTCAACCTTGGCAAGGTTGCGCTCTACCAACTGAGCTACTCCCGCAAAAACAGAAGCGGGATTATAGCGATAAAGTGGAAATTTTGTCAAGCTGGCCCATCGTTTGAAGAATGATCCGTCTCGGGCCGCTCTTTAATCAACGGCCACGCCTTGCGCAAATAATAAAACATGGACCAAAGCGTCAATACGGCCGCTAAATCGAGCAAACGCTGGCCCACAAACAAGGTATCTATCACTCCAAACAAAGGATAGGCATAAAGCAGCATAGGAATCGCCACCATTTGTGCTGCTGTTTTTATTTTTCCAATCGAGCTTACAGCCACTGATTTCGATGCACCCATCTGTGCCATCCACTCGCGCAATGCAGTAATGGCGATCTCACGTCCGACAATAATGAATGCGATGACAGAGTTGGTTCGCCCTAACTGTACCAGCAGTAGCAGCGCGCCAGCGACGATTAATTTATCCGCCACGGGATCAAGAAACGCGCCAAAGGATGTGGTCTCATTCCATCGACGTGCAAGGTAACCATCAAACCAATCAGTCACTGCAGCAATTATAAAAATGACCGTCGCTGCCACGCTTTGTTCATACGGTGTTAACCAATGCCCAGGCAGAAAAAAAACTCCCACCATCAGCGGTATCAACGCCATGCGCAACCACGTCAAAAGAATAGGAATGTTAAAAGGCATGGGTCGGTGTAAAACAATAAGCTATCAGTTCGGTGAGGTGTCGCTAATGTAGCGTTAATCGTGGAAGCAGGAAAGAGGCTTTCGACTTAATGTAGCTGGCGGTAGATATCCTCGGCCAATTGACGTGAAATCCCCTCCACCGACGCGAGTTCCTCGACGCTAGCATCGGCAACCCCGCGCAAGCCACCAAAACGCGCCAAAAGCTTTTGGCGACGCTTAGCACCTATGCCCTCTATCTCTTCAAGGCGCGAGGCTTGTCGTGCTTTAGCGCGCTTGGCACGCATACCTGTGATGGCAAAGCGATGCGCCTCATCTCTAATCTGGGCAATCAACATTAAGGCCGCCGATTCTTTGCCTAATTCGAGTTCTGGTCGGCCATCCGCGAATATCAAGGTCTCAAGACCTACTTTGCGGCCCTCACCTTTGGCGACGCCGACGATCAAGCTGATATCTAACCCCAACTCAGATAGTACTTGGCGCGCAATTTCCACCTGCCCCTTGCCGCCGTCGATTAAAACCACTTCAGGAAGAACGCCATCGCCATTCAACACTTTTTCATAACGTCGGGTCAGTACCTGACGCATCGCAGCGTAATCATCACCAGGAGTAATGTCGGCAATGTTGTAACGCCGATATTCGCCGTTTTGCATTTGATGATGGTGATACACCACGCAAGATGCTTGCGTCGCTTCACCGGATGTGTGGCTAATATCAAAGCACTCTATTCGGAGCGCATCGATATCGGCGGTATCTAAGGACAACGTATCGACGAGTATGCGGGTACGCGATTGCTGCGATCCTTGCTCGGATAATAGTCGGGCCAGCGCAATTTCAGCACCTTTAACTGCCATCTCTTGCCAATGCCGTCGCTGTCCTTGGGGCTGAAAGACTAAATGTATGCGATGCCCGCACTGCTCCATGAGCGCAATCATGAGTTCTGGCTCATCAAGCTCCATGTTTAGAACTAGCGTCGATGGAATAAATTTATCGATGTAGTGCTGTGCGAGGAAAGCTTTCAAGACTTCTGCCTCGACGGTGCTATCCATCGGTGCGGCATCGACATGCGCCGGAAAATAGGCGCGATCACCCAAATGTCGCCCGCCGCGTACCATCGCTAAATTCACACACGCACGACCACCGTGAACGACCACGGCAATAATATCGATATCAGCATCACCGCTGGTTTCCATACTTTGCTGATGCAGAACGCGCGATAGCGCCGAGATTTGATTACGCACTATGGCGGCTTGCTCAAATTTGAGCTCCTCAGCATACGCATGCATTTTTTTCTCTAGCGTTTGCATCAACTCAGTTTGTCGACCACGCAAAAATTGAGTCGCGTTATCCACATCGACCGCATAATCCTCTTTGGATATTAAATTCACACACGGGCCGCTGCAGCGATTGATCTGATGTAAAAGACAGGGGCGCGTACGATTCTGAAAAACGGAATCCTCACAGGTACGCAAAAGAAAAATTTTCTGGAGTATCTGCATGGACTCTTTAACTGCCCATGCACTCGGAAAAGGTCCAAAGTACTGACTTTTTTTATCAACTGCACCACGGTAATAAGCCATGCGCGGAATGGCATCACCTGAGAGCTTCAGGTAGGGATACGACTTATCGTCCCGAAAAAGAATATTGAAACGCGGCTGCTGAGTTTTAATCAGATTATTTTCTAGTAGCAGTGCTTCTGCTTCGCTGCGCGTGACGGTGGTTTCCATGCGCACGATGCGATCAACCATCATGGCCGTTCGAGGGCTAGCCAACGTTTTTTGAAAATAACTGGAAACGCGTTTTTTAAGATCGCGTGCCTTACCGACGTATAGCAGCTTATCGTGCGCATCAAAATAACGATACACACCCGGCAGATGCGGGAGCTGACCTATCTCCTCGAGCAATCCCGCTCTGGGGTCGGGATTATCTTCGCTAGTCGTCGTTTTTTTAGTATTCATTGAAAAGCAATCCGTATCCACGGAATACCGATGTTCACAACGCAGTAGAAAATTACGTAATCGTCTTCACTAATTTTTTAGCTGCTTTATAGGTCTCGTTTTGCTGCAATGTCGCCCAATCATCCGCGTGCGCTGTAGGTAGCAAGGCAGACAAACGCGCTGCAGAGCGTTTCGCATCAAGGATGCGCTTCGTATCCAGACCGTCAAGTAATTGATCGGCTTTATCAGGTGAATTACAAATCAAGACCATATCGCAACCCGCTGCTAAAGCTGCATGCGCACCCTCAACCACACTACCCGCTACGCTGGCACCTTCCATCGATAAATCATCGCTGAAGATCACACCTTCAAACTGCATTTTATCGCGCAGTAGGGTCAGCCATTTTTTTGAAAAACCTGCTGGATGTTTATCGAATGTAGGATAAATTACATGTGCTGGCATCACAGCGGAGAGACTCATACCTAACCAACCATACGGAGCCGCATCTTCTTTGACAACATCGGCATAAGGACGATCGTCTACCGGTATCGCCACATGCGAATCCGCTGCGACAAAACCATGGCCGGGAAAGTGCTTACCGCAATTGGCCATACCTGCTAAGGCAAGACCGTGATTGAGATTTTTGGCTAGCATAGTAACGACTCGTGGATCACGATGAAACGCACGATCACCAATCACTTCTGAATCACCGTAATCTAAATCGAGCACGGGCGTGAACGATAAATCGACACCGCAAGCACGCAACTCGGTTGCTAAAACATAGCCCACGGCAGTGGCTAGTTTGCAGGATTCAAGTACGTCTTCATCCCAGCGCTGGCCTAGTTTTTTCATGGCGGGCAAGTGCGTAAATCCGTCAGTACGGAAACGCTGCACGCGCCCGCCTTCGTGATCAACCGCGATCAAAACACCGGGCCTAGCATCATGAATTGCTTTACACAATTGGGTTAGCTGCTCACGATTTGTGTAATTACGAGCAAACAAAATTACGCCACCGGTTAAGGGATGCTGAATCCGACGGACATCATCATCAATGAGGCTCGTACCCACCACATCGAGCATGACGGGTCCTAGTGGACGAAATGAGTGATCGTGAGTTTGCTTGTTCATAGTTTCTCCACAATGACGAACGCAACGGCGTAGTCTGCCTCATCAGTCAAGGTGACCTGTGCCGTTAGGCCTTGCTGTTGCATAAAAAGAGTAAGTGCGCCACTAGTAACTACGATGGGCTGGCCACTTGGGGCATTCAAAAATTGAGCAGAGCGCCAAGTCATGGGCATACGCATCCCTAAACCTATGGCTTTAGAAAATGCTTCTTTGGCCGCAAATCGAGTGGCCAAAAATCGTATCCCGCGCGCTTCAACTTTAGCTTTGCGACGATGATATTTTTCGAGTTCTTGAGGACCTAAAATTTTTTCAGCAAATCGATCACCATGACGCTCTAACGCTGCGGCTATTCGATCGATGCGAATGATGTCGGTGCCTATGCCAGCGATCATACGTTCAGCTCTTTCTACCCTTTAGTCGCGACTGAATCATGATGGCCTTCATTTCACGCACCGCATTTTCCCAACCCACAAATACGGCATGCGCCACAATGGCATGACCAATATTTAGCTCTGCGATATCCGGGATTTCAGCAATCGCTTGCACATTGGTGTAATGCAGGCCATGACCCGCGTTCACTTTCAACCTATGCGTGACGCCGATCGCTACCGCTTGGCGTATTCGTTCGTACTCATGTTGTTGTGTCGTGCCCTCGGTATCGGCGTAACGGCCTGTATGCAGCTCGATCACGGGCGCACCAACATCTGCAGATGCCTTGATTTGCTCTTTATCCGCATCGATAAACAGCGAGACTCGAATATCATGCCGCGCTAATTTTTCTATCGCCGCACGAATATCATCAAAATGGCGAATCACATCCAAGCCACCTTCGGTCGTGACTTCGTTACGCCGCTCGGGCACTAAGCAAACATCTTGAGGACGGATCCGGCAGGCTATCTCTATCATCTCTTCCGTCACAGCGGATTCGAGATTCATGCGGGTAGTTAGCTTGGGGCGAATAGCTTCAACATCTGCATCGCGTATATGGCGACGATCCTCACGCAAGTGCAGAGTAATGACATCGGCACCCGCTTGTTCAGCCAGTATGGCGGCTTGCACAGGATCGGGGTATACCGTTCCGCGCGCATTACGCAGAGTCGCTACATGGTCAATGTTCACACCCAGTTCAATCACAGGGTGTTGGGGTTGCAAAAAGCTCATGGTTTTTTATTCAATTAAAGCTGCAGTAGATCAATCAAAATCTGTCGTGTATTTAGAGTAAGCCCATTCAAATGATGTGACAGTAAATGACGCATCAAAAATTTACTCTGCTGTTGAGTGGTCGTGTCGGTGTAATCACCCGCTTCCATATCTAACAGCGTTTTTCCATTTACTACTGGCATGGTGTCACTCACTGTAGCCTCACGCGGGCCGCGCTCAGGATCAATCACATACATGTGCTCTGCGAGTACCGGTTGGCCGGTAGCTGCTACGCAACTGATATTCCCTGCAACGCCGGTTTCTTTCAACAAGCCCAGTTCAAATTTACGCAACACAATCGCGGGAGGTTCATCATGGGCTAATTGATTGAGCGCTGCGACGTAATGATCGAACAAAGCAGCATGTGGATCATCGCGAGCTAATAATTTGACGAGCAATTCATTCAGATAAAAACCACACAACAGCGCTGAGCGCTCTAACGGACGCAAGCCACCGACCCACTCGGCCGATACCATGGTGCGCACTTCAGACTTCCCAGTCCAAGCAACTTGCAAAGGCTGGAAGGTTTGTAATACTCCGCGCAATTGAGAGTGTGGTCGTTTGGCGCCTTTTGCCATTAATGGCACACGGCCATAGTCACGCGCAAAAACTTCAACGATCAGACTAGTTTCTTTGTACGGATAACTATGCAGCACAAACGCGGGTTGGTTGCTGACACGATGCTCGCGCTCGACAGGCTTGATCTTGCTACTCGTGCGCGCCGTCGCTTTTGTAACGCGCGACGGCGTGGTAGATACCGATGTCTCTGCAGAACTTGTTACGGCGAGTGCATTCATCGCACGTGCCTCACTCGTATCCGTAAGCACGAAGCCCGGCTTCATTGTCGGCCCAACCCGATTTCACCTTGACCCAAATTTCCAGATAGACCGGTCCACCAAACAGCTTTTCCATATCTAAGCGCGATTGCGTGGAAATCTCTTTGAGTCGAGCGCCTTTTTGTCCGATCAGCATCGCCTTATGAGTATCACGACCCACCAAAATAGCAGCGAAAATACGGCGCAACTGACCTTCTTGTTCAAATTTTTCAATCACAACGGTGCTGGTATACGGGAGTTCATCACCGACAAAACGAAACACTTTTTCGCGAACTATTTCTGCTGCCAGAAACTTTTCGCTTCTATCGGTTATGTCATCTTCATCAAATACGGGACTATTCAGAGGCAAGTAATTTCGAATCTCGCCTTCAAGACGATCTAACTGAAAACCTTGTCGCGCCGATACCGGAACGATGGCTGTGAAATTATGCGTTGCAGCGACTTGCTGTGCGTACGCCATCAACAAGCCTTTGTCTTTGAGCTTGTCGGATTTATTAATCACGAGAATAACCTTCGCATCAGCGGGCAAAAGCTGCACTACCTGCTTATCTGCCTCTCCAAAAACACCCGCTTCGACGACAAACAAAACGATATCCACATCCTGCAAGGATTGCGTCACCGTGCGGTTAAGTGTTTTGTTAAGTGGATTGGTGTGACGCGTCTGAAATCCCGGCGTATCAATATAAATAAATTGCGCGTTATCAGCGGTCTGTATGCCGGTGATGCGATGGCGAGTGGTCTGCGCCTTGCGTGAGGTAATGCTGACTTTGGCGCCAATCAGCATGTTCATCAATGTTGACTTGCCGACGTTAGGTCGCCCGACAATAGCTATGTAACCACATCGAAAATCGGATCCAGCAGGCTTATCGGTCATGCTGATTTACTTTGAGTGACGCGTTTAGTCGGGTCGTCTGAGTCAGGTAAAAGAGTTTCCTGCTCTTGCTCTTGCTGCACACTACTGCGGGACTGCTTACCGGATTTGCGAGTATCTTCGGATTTGTTTTCAGGCGCATCGGGCTGAAAAGTAGCAATACCTGCGAGCTTGAGTTGCGTAGTGCGTTGGCGTGATTTTCTGGGCAGCGTGGGCGAATTTTCCAGTGCTGCCTGAACCGCCGCTAAAGCTAAAAGTGCTGCGGCCTGCTCTCCAGCGCGACGACTACCTCCGGTGCCATACACTTGTATGTCTAACTTGGGTATCGAGCATTCGACTTCAAATTCTTGGTTGTGTGCAGCGCCATGAGTGGCAACGACGTTGTACTGAGGCAGAGAGAATTTTTTGCCTTGTAAATATTCTTGTAACAATGTCTTGGCGTCTTTACCGAGAGTTTTGGGGTCAACAGTTTCGATGATGGGTTCGTACAACTCTTTGATCACCGCATACGCCACATCAAAACCCGAATCAAGGAAGATCGCACCGAACAATGCCTCGAGTGTATCTGCAAGTATTGATGGACGGCGAAAACCGCCGGACTTGAGTTCACCCTCACCCAATCTCAGGCATTGCGATAGTTCTAAATGCTGAGCAATTTCATACAGCGACTGTTGTTTAACGAGATTGGCACGAAGACGTGACAAATCGCCTTCATCGATTTTTTCGAAACGATCAAACAGCAGCGAGGCAATCACGCAGTTAAGGACTGAATCACCAAGAAACTCTAGCCTTTCATTGTGCAGGCTGCTATGACTGCGGTGCGTCAAGGCCTGCTGCAGCAATGCAGCATTCCTGAAGGTGTGACCTAGTCGAGTTTGCAATGCGTTGATATCCATTTGCCGTGCGATCAGTTAGGAGTTTTTCCTTCGGGGTCGGTTCCACTCGAACCCCGATACACAATCAGCAGGCTGGCAGGGCCAGCCAGATAAATCTTTTTTTCATAAGCGAAGCTGACTTTCATTGAATCGCCCACTCCTTTTATGACTAAATCCTTGCCTTTGAGAGCATCGATATAGCCTGTCGAGGCCAATTTATCGAAGGTCTCGCGCACGTCAGCAGGTGTTTGAGAAACAGCGACAGACGCTTTAATCGTTTTTTCAATCGCCCAATACTCAAATACGCTAGGGCCCGCACGCACTACCAGTAAACCTGCCAACCCAAACACAATCAGTGAACTCAAAAAACCTATCAGTGAAAAGCCTCGCGTAGCTCGCCTGCCGGCGTATAACTTGGCATAGCTCGCAGGCACAGCCATCACTTAAACGGACCTATACGCTTTAGGTCACCCAAATTCATCCAAACAAAAAATGCTTTTCCAACAATATTTTTGTCCGGTACAAAGCCCCAGTAACGCGAATCCAGACTGTTATCACGATTATCGCCCATCATAAAATAATGTCCAGCCGGCACCACGCACTCAAACCCCTCGAGGTTATAGGTACACAATTCATGCTGAGGAAAGGCATC